>DATGXZ010000097.1:0-6732 GCA_035298445.1 Flavobacterium sp. | reverse complement strand
GGCGGGCCGTTCCTGTTCGGCGCCTTCTCGGCGGCGGACGCCATGTATGCGCCGGTGGTCGATACCCATGATGCGTTTCTCGCCCAACGGCGGCGCCAGCAGCAATTGCGACAGGTTGGTGGCAAACACCTGGATGGAGTGTACATCCGCCCTCGCCTTCGCCTCCTGCAGGGCTTCGTTGGAGATAGCCGGCGCCAGCAGTCGTTTATAACTGTCGGCGATGGCCTGCTCGAGATGGGGTGTGGTGTCGTTCTCACTTCGGATGACGATACGCGCTACCAGTTCGAAGGCTTCATCGGCATCGACGTCGACCTTCGTCCGCACAAAGCCTTCCTTCTCGGCCCGCAGCATCGCCAGTAAGCGGTGGGCCGGCGCTTTTGACAACGGCTCCGACCAATCAAAATACTGGGTGAATTTTTGGGCGGCTTCATCGTCTGCCTTTCCCTTCACCACTTTGGCTGAAAGGGTGGCGGTGCGTTGGAACAGACGACGCAATTGCCGGCGTACGTGGGTGTTTTCGTTTACCCATTCGGCCACGATATCGCGCGCACCCTGCAACGCTTCGTCTTCATTGCGGACGTTATCATTAAGGTAGCGAGAGGCAATGAAGTCGACATCATCGTTTCGCTGCGCCATCAGGATGCGCGCCAACGGCTCAAGTCCGTTTTCGCGGGCCACATCCGCGCGGGTTTTCTTTCTTTTTTTATAGGGAAGGTAGAGATCCTCCAGTTCCGTAAGTTCATACGTACCCCGAATCTTTTCACCGAGCTCTGGTGTCAGGGCTCCCTGTTCGGTGATGGCGGCCAGGATGGCTTCCCGTCGTTTTTCGAGCGCTTCGAAGGCGGCGGCCTCTTTGGCAATTTGTTCGATGGCGACCTCATCGAGGTTGCCGGTCTGGTCTTTTCGGTACCGCGCGATAAACGGGATGGTACAGTCTTCAGACAATAAGGAAAGGGTGTTCTCGATTCCTTTTCTCGGAACCGAAACCGATCGGGCGATGTACTCAACAAGCGTCATGGGCAACGTATTCAGCGGTATAGTGCTCTCGGATCCGGCCGCGTCTTCCTATTCCTGGCAGACGATCTCTTTGGGTCCGTATACTCCGAAATCGGGCTGCAAGGTACAATGTGTAATGTGAAAATCGTCGTGCAAACGCGTTTCTATTGCCGATGCCAGTATCCTGAACTCGGCCAGCGTCATATCGTGCTGGCAATCAAGCCGGGCCTCGAAATGGAGTTCGTGGTCAGTGAGCCGCCAGATATGGACGTGGTAAAGCCGATGCGGACCAATAATGGGCTGCAGGCGTTCGGTGACCTCTGAAAGGATGATTTCATCGGGTGTAAACTGCATGAGGATGCCGACGGAGGCCCGCAACACGTCATACGCCAGATAGACCAGGTAGACGCTGATGGCAAGCGTGATGGCGCCGTCGATCCAAAACCAATGGAAATAGCGCATGAGGAGTCCGCCCACGAGTACCGCCACTGACGCCAACGTGTCGGAAAACAAGTGCAGGTAGGCTGATTTCATATTGAGGCTTTGTGAAGCGTCTTTATGGAGGAGAAGTGTTGACACTCCGTTGAAGACGATTCCTGCCAACGACAGCCAGATGACCGCGTCGGGCGTGATCGAAACCGGCGTGATAAAACGGGAAATAGCCTCGTATCCCAACAACAGTGCCACCACGATCAGGGCAGCGGCATTGAGGAACGCGCTGATGATTTCCGCCCGCTTGTACCCAAACGTACGGCGTTCGCATGCCGGGCGATGGGACAGCCGGTGCGCAACCAAACTGAATACGAGCGACAACACGTCGCTGAAATTATGAAGGGCGTCCGACAGCAACGAAAGACTTCCTGACAGCAAGCCACCTATGACCTGTGCCAGGGTAATCGCGCTGTTAAGCAGGATGGAAATGACGAGGTTTCGTCCGGTTACAGGGGCAGGATGATGGTGTCCGTGGCCCATCGTCGCATCAGGAACAGGCGATCTTGGCGACCCGGCCGGCATGGCGCCCGCCTTCGAACTCGGTGTTCAGGAACGCTTCCACCATCTCTACACATTGTGTAACCGACGTAAAGCGCGCCGGAAGGGCGATGATGTTCGCATCGTTGTGTTGCCGCGCCAAAACGGCAATCTCTTTCATCCAGCACAAAGCGGCCCGCACGCCTTGGTGTTTGTTAGCCGTCATGGCGATGCCGTTTCCGCTTCCACAGATGACGATACCAAACTGCGCCCGCCCACTTTCTACGTCAAGGGCAACCGGATGACCGAAGTCGGGATAGTCGACGCTATCGGGTGTATCGGTACCGTGATTAAGGAGTGTGTGGCCTGCTTTTTCAAGAGCGGCTACGAGGGCTTTTTTGTAGTCAGGACCGGCGTGGTCGTTGCCAATGGAAAGGATCATTTTCAGGAGTGTTGTGTGCGTACAAAAGTAAGGATATTGCCGCATTCAACGGCGTAAAACGGTGTAATTTAACCACTTCCGAAAATGCAAGGAAATCCGCAGAGGGGTATCGTAAATGCAGGTGTTTTGTTAAAATAGTGCGTTTGTTAATAGAAAAACGTAAAACACTGAAAACCAGTAGTGCGTTAATCAACACGATCGGTGGATAACTTCCCGATGAAAAAAGGTAAGTTTTTCTTGGTGGTGTTTTCTTTTTTCGCATACCAAAACGGCATCCGGAAAAGCAAATGTTTTTGTCGGTTTTTATGGTTTAGTTATGAGTGGTTTTTCACCGCTTATCAACAGCTTTCGGAAGGGTGTTTTTTCGACAAATCCAACTTGTTTATAACTATCAACAGCTGTCGATAACCTTTTATTTTCGCTTCATTTTTAGGAGATTGCCCATGTAAACCTGTGTTAGCAAATTGTTATAAAAAGGTAAATCGAGAGTTACAAGCCGTCCGGAAAAAATTTATTGCAGCTATTCACACCCTATCATCATCATCAAAATTCAAATTTTAAATTTCCCTTTTTCTTTTGTTGTTTTTAAAATGTGTTGAAAACCTTTCTTTGGTTTGGACCCTGGTTTTGAATTAAACCGGTGACCGTGAAGCCGCTGTCGGGGTTATTTCGTACTTTCACTGTGTTAAATAGAAATGATGCGAAAAAAGAGTAAAAAGCTTGGCGTCAAGCAGAAGGATTTCACTGAGAAAATACTGAAGATCCTGTCAAAGCACGCCAACAAGGAATTCAATTACAAACAGATCGCGGCACGCCTGGAAGTAGATGACACACAGAGCCGCAACCAGATTATCAAAGATTTAAAACTACTGGCTTCCAAAAAGAAAATCGACGAAACCGAACCTGGTAAATTCGTCATGAAGTCAGACGGCAAGCACTATCACGAAGGTATCATCGATATGACCAGCCGGCGTACGGCCTACTTCGTCTGTCCGGATTTTGATGACGATGTATTCATACCCACCAACAACCTCAACAAGGCACTTGATAAAGACCGCGTAAAAGTATACGTCTACAACAAACGAACCGGCCGTCGTGCGGAAGGGGAAGTCGTAGAGATCATCGAACGCGCCAAGACTGAATTCGTGGGTGTAATTGATATCCAGAAGAACTTTGCGTTCGTAAGCACGGCCAACGCGAAGATGTATACTGATATCTTCATCCCGAAAGACAATATCGGCGCTGCCCAACAAGGCGACGTCGTATTGGTACGCATCGACGATTGGCCGCAGAAAGCCGACAGTCCGTTTGGCGAGGTGTTGAGAGTACTCGGTAAGCCGGGCGAACACAATACGGAAATGCATGCGATCCTGGCGGAGTACGGACTACCCTCCGACTTTCCGATCGAAGTAGAAGCCTTCGCACAGAAGCTCGATACCTCCATCCACGCCAGTGAAATCGCCAACCGACGTGACATGCGGCAAACGCTGACGTTTACGATCGACCCTAAAGATGCCAAGGATTTTGACGATGCCCTGTCGTTTGAAAAACTACCCAACGGCAATTTTGAAATCGGGATCCACATCGCCGATGTATCGTATTACCTTGAAGAAGGCACCGTCCTCGACGATGAGGCCTACCAACGGGCCACCTCCGTCTACCTGGTCGATCGCGTAGTTCCGATGCTGCCGGAAGTACTGAGTAATTTTGCCTGTTCCCTCCGACCGCACGAAGAGAAGTATACCTTTTCCGCGGTGTTTGAGATAAGTCCGGCCGCGCAGGTCATCAACCAATGGTTTGGCCGTACGGTGATTTATTCCGACCAGCGTTTTTCCTATGAGGAGGCGCAGCACATTATCGAAACGAACGGTGCGACGATTCCGGCAGAGGTATCCCTTACCGGATCGGCCTATGAAGTGCCGGCCGAACTGCAGGAAGCCGTCCTCAAACTCGATGAACTTGCCAAAATCCTGCGACGTGTAAGGATGAAGAATGGTGCGATTTCGTTCGATAAAGTAGAGGTGAAATTCCAGTTGAATGAAAACGACGAGCCTACGGGTGTGTACTTTAAAGTCGCCAAAGACTCGAACCATCTTATCGAAGAATTCATGCTACTGGCCAACCGAAAGGTAGCCGAGTTCATAGGAAAGCAAAAGAAAACGTTTGTCTACCGGATCCACGACGAGCCGGATGAAACCAAACTCCTCAATTTCCAAACCGTGATTGCGAAGTTTGGCTACAAGATCGACTTCCGTTCGAAGAAACACATTTCGACGTCGCTTAATGAAATCCTGACGGAAGCCAATGGACGTAAAGAACAGAACCTGATCGATACACTGGCCATCCGCAGTATGAGTAAGGCGAAGTATTCAACCGAGAATATCGGGCATTACGGACTCGCATTCGATTATTACAGCCACTTCACCTCCCCTATCCGACGGTATCCCGACGTGATGGTGCACCGCCTGCTGCAACACTACCTCGACGGTGGTAAGTCAGCCGATGCCGATTTATACGAAGCCCGTTGCGAGCACGCGTCAAGCATGGAAGTGCTGGCTACGAATGCCGAACGCGACAGTGTGAAGTATATGCAGGTCAAGTATATGCTCGACCATCAGGACCAGGAGTTCTTGGGTGTCATTTCAGGTGTGACCGAATGGGGTATTTATGTGGAAGTGATGGAAAACAAATGCGAGGGTATGTGCCGCATCCGTGAAATCAAGGATGATTACTACACCTTTGACGAACGGCAGTATGCCCTGGTAGGCGCCGTTTCCGGAAAGATCCTGCAGTTGGGTGATGAAGTCTACATCAAGGTGAAGCATGCCGATTTGGTCAAGAAACAACTTGATTTCACCTTCCTGCGTCGCAAAGACGAACCCGAAGCAGAACTAGAGAAGCCGAAAACATCACGTCGTAGACGTTAAATCATCATAATTTTTGGTACAGGTGCAACGTTTTGATATAAAACGGCGTCTTTGGCCAAAAGAACATATGAAACGAATCTATTTATTGTTTACGTTGCTGTCGCTCCCCGCCTTTTCGCAGGAGATCAGCCGTGAGGTGGGTGCTTTTGATAAAGTAAGCGCCTTTGACCAGATTGATGTATTGTTGATCCCGTCGGATGAAAACAAAGTGATACTGAACGGAAAGGAGGCTGAAAAGGTAGAGGTCGTCAATAAAAACGGCGAACTCAAGATCCGGATGCCTCTCGAACGTTTACTGGCTGGTGATGCGATTTCCGCTACCGTCTTTTACACCAAGCTGGAAGCAGTGGAAGCCAATGAAGGTTCCCGGATTGCGTGTGAGAAAGCGGTTGAGACAACGCTTTTCGAGGTCGAAGCCAAAGAAGGTAGCGAAGTACGAATGGTGCTCAACGTCGGGAAACTGAATGTAAAAGCGTCTGGTGGTGCCCGTGTATCGCTTGACGGTACCGCTACCAACCAGGAAGTCATTGTCAATTCAGGTGCGGAATACAAAGGCTCAAAGCTCGTAACCGGACAAACGGTCGTGACAGCGAATGCCGGCGGCAATGCCGATGTAAACGCATCGGAACTGGTGGAAGCAAAAGTACGGGCCGGTGGCAATATCCGTATTTTCGGTCATCCGCGCCGGGTGGAAGAGAAGACGGTCATCGGTGGTACGATCGTCCATATGGACTAACTACCGGAATCGAAATACAAGGAAGGCCCCCAACGGGGTCTTTTTTATTGCGGATATGTGCCATTGATTGTTACATTTGTGTTTCGACCAGGTGTTACTATGATGCAGGACATACTTTCGGCCATCCTTCCCGGTATCGTGTTGAGTTTCATGATCGGACCCGTTTTCTTCGTTCTGTTGGAAACCAGTGTCGTGAAGGGAATCAAGGCCGCTATTATCTTTGATCTGGGCGTGATCCTGGCGGATATTGTGTTCATCCTGATTGCCTATTTGGGAAGTTATCGCCTGATTGAGACGATCAAAGATGATCCGGCGCTGTTCATCTTCGGCGGACTCGTATTGCTTTCGTACGGCATCATCACCTTCCTGAAGCACAAAAAAGGCTCTAAAAACCTCGATCCGGAGAATCCGGTAGAGTTGGCACGCGCGAACTATTTCGGCTTGTTTGCGAAAGGATTTTTCCTGAATTTCATCAATGTGGGGGTGTTGGGTTTCTGGCTGATGGTGCTTTTAAGCATCGGGCCTGAACTCGAACTCAAGCCGTCACGGATGCTGGTATTTTTTACCACGCTGATCTGCACGTATTTCGTGGTTGATATCGGTAAGATCCTACTCGCCAAACAACTTCGGAACAAACTCAATCCGAAGAACATCTTATTGAT
>DATGXZ010000096.1:0-1661 GCA_035298445.1 Flavobacterium sp. | reverse complement strand
ACCCTGCCGTATCTTACCTCGTATCGAAACGAGGGCGGCCACCAGTGGGAATTGGTATTTTCAACAGAGGACGACATGCGGACGGCCGTTTTCGATTTCGCCGCCTCGCACGGCCTGCGTACGCTCCAATTAAGCCGAAAGGAACGCGATCTGGAGACCGTGTTCCGCGAAGCAACAAAAAAGAAGTAATATGGCAGAGAACAAAACCAAACCGACCGAAAGCAACGTCACTGATTTCTTAAACGCGCTTGACAGCGACCAAAAGAAGCAGGACGCGTTTCGTTTGGTATCTATCTTACAAGGCCTCACGGGCTGTGACCCACACATGTGGGGTGGCAGCATCGTCGGTTTTGGCAGCTACCATTATACCTACGCCTCAGGACATCAGGGCGATGCACCCGTATTGGGTTTTTCACCCCGTAAAGCCGAGTTTTCCCTTTACATCTATGCCCAGGGTTCGAATAGCGAACCGCTGCTTGAAAAATTGGGTAAGTTCAAGATGGGCAAGGCCTGTATCTACGTGAAGAAATTGGCTGACATTGATGAGGCGGTGCTGCGGGAAATCGCTACGAACACTATCCGGTATATTGCCGACACCTACGAACGGACGGCGTAATATCTAGAAAATCTCTTTGGCGATTGCCTTGATATTCTCCGCTTTTCCCATCGAATAGTAGTGTAAGACGGGAATGCCCGCCTGCACCAATTCGCGGCTTTGGGCGATACACCATTCGATCCCCACCTGTTTTACCGCCGCATCGTCCTTGGCCTTCACAACCGCCATAATGAGGTCGTCGGGCAGGTCTACTTTGAAGCGGTGCGGAATCAGGTTCAATTGCTTCTTGGTAGCAATCGGCTTTAGCCCCGGAATAATTGGAACCGTTATGCCTTCGGCGCGGCATTTATCTACAAACTCAAAGAATTTCTGGTTGTCGAAGAACATCTGCGTGATGATGTAATGCGCGCCATTGGCGATTTTCTGTTTCAGGAAGTAAATGTCACTATCAAGGCTGGGGGCCTCCATGTGCTTCTCTGGGTAGCCGGCCACACCGATACAGAAATCGGTTTGATGGGTATTTTGAAGGTCTTCATCAAGATAAATGCCTTTATTTAGATTGTCGATCTGGCTAACCAACTCGGATGCATAGGCATGTCCTTCGCGCTCAGGCCGGAAATAAATCTCACTTTTGATGGCATCTCCGCGTAACGCGACGACGTTCTCGATTCCCAAAAAGTCAATGTCGATGAGGAAGTTCTCGGTGTCTTCTTTCGTAAAACCACCACACAGGATGTGCGGAATGGCGTCGACATGGTATTTATTCTGGATGGCTGCACAGATACCTACCGTACCCGGCCGCTTTTTCACGATTTTCTTTTGGAGCAAGCCACTGGGCAGCTCCTTGAACTCGTATTCTTCACGGTGGTAGGTGACATCGATAAAAGGCGGATTGAATTCCATCAAAGGATTGATGCTGTCAAAAATCGACTGGATGTTCTGGCCTTTCAATGGCGGCAATATTTCAAACGAGAAAAGGGTCTTTTCGGCGTTTTGGATATGTTCGGTGACTTTCATGTATCAGGTGGTTAGGAGTTAGGGGATAGGAGTTAGGAGGCGGGCATTTAGGTGTTGGCGAGCTATTCAGACAGATTAGGACCTAACC
>DATGXZ010000095.1:0-1545 GCA_035298445.1 Flavobacterium sp. | reverse complement strand
ATCAATACGGCGAAATACAATGAGCTGGCTACGAAGGAGGACCGTCTCAGTTACCTGCGGGCACTCGCCATTGGCAGCCTGATCAACGATGCCGTTTCGGTGTTTATGGAACAGGAAGAACTCATCCTCCAGGGGAATTTTCATTCCGCCCTGACCGATAAAAGCCGCTTTAAAGCACAGATGGACGATATCATCGCGCTGTCCATTCGCAACATCTACCAAAGCCGTGAAGTGGTCGAAAAAGAGCTGGTGGGTTACCAAATCATCCAGACGTTGCTCGACACGTTCATCCGGGCGTTGAATAACCAGGCGGCAGGATCCATTACGGGGTATGACAAACTCGTACTGCGATTGTTACCAGAAAGGTTCCGAACTGAAAAAGAAGGGCTATACGAGCGGTTGCTCCACGTTTGCCATTATGTATCGTTACTGACGGATGGGAAGGCCCTTGAGCTTTACGAAACCATCAAAGGCACCCATCGCGTGCGTTGAGGTCAGAAGTTGTAGACAGCGCCGATACCGAGCATTTGCTTTAGCTGGATTTTCGGCCCTACCTGCACTTGCTTTCCATCCTGTTCTTCATTTGCCTTTATGTCGTCGTCATAGATGACGTGGAAGCCGATGTTCGCCCGTATATATTCATTGACCACGAGGTCAAGTGTTCCCTGCCAGTCGGTGTCGATATTGCCGAATCGGTTGAGGTAGTCGGTATACAGACTGAGGCGGTTCTCATAGGTAATGTTCTTCGCGACAGTCGCTTTGAAGTGGGTAGAGACCAGTGTTCCCAATTCGGTCCGCGACCGCTTACCGCGCCGGATGCGATTACCATCGGCATCATATACGGCCTTGTCAACACCAAACGTCCCCAGGTCGGCCAGACGCTGGTCGAGCACCAGGGTGTTTTTCATCGTCAACGGGGAAAGATAGATGTTTATTTTTTTCTCTTTGTTCGAATACTCGGCGCCGATACCGAGAAAGGTATACGCGGGTGCAAAGGCGCGCGAAATCGGGTTGCCTGTATCTGGATAATTGTATCCGTTCGAAAACTGGGTAGAAAACGTGAACTTGGCCGAGTGGAACCAGTTTGAGAGGGTGTCACGGCGGTAACCGACGGTCGAGTTGAGTTGCACCGCATCATCGGTTTTGCGCACCTCGATCCCATCCTGTTTGTTGAGGCCGTAGCGCATGATCAGTTCGCTGCCCCATTTGATGTTCCGTTTGGTATAGATGCGGCTAAAGTTGGTTTTGAGTAAACCCGAAATGGAGCTGACACCACCGGCGTTCCAGTTTACAAAGGCAATTTCGTTTACATCGAAGCCGATGCTGTTCTTTTTCTGCCAGGATGAAACGACATCCGGCACTTTCACGCTTACCTTTTTTTCTACGGTAACGATCGTGTCCCTTGTCTGGCTGAAAAGGAGGATAGGACTACCAAGCAATAGAAAGAAAAGAAACGTTCTCATATCGTCTTTGCCGCTTTACAAAAATGCCGTTTTTCAGAGCGACGCGAAAATTTTCGCCAGACTTTTAACATCTATTTTACTA
>DATGXZ010000094.1:0-1919 GCA_035298445.1 Flavobacterium sp. | reverse complement strand
GATCATGGCGACCTGCGCGTAAATGTTGTTCTCGAGTCCAAGCGCCGACAGCAAAAGGAAGGCGCCAAAAATACCCGCAACGAGCGAGAGGATTACCGCGAACGGCAAAATGAAACTCTCATACTGTGCGGCCAGAATCAGGTAAACGAAGGCCAGACAGATGAGGAAGATGTAAATGGCTTCGTTCCCCCGCGCAACCTCATCTTTCGAGATACCGGCCCAGTCGATACCGAAACCGCGGGGCAATGTTTTGGCGGCCACTTCGTTGATGACTTTGATGGCTTCACCAGAACTATAGCCGGGTGCGGCAGATCCGGAAATCTCCGAAGCATTGTACATGTTCTGCCGCGTAATCTCCGAAAGTCCGTATACCTTTTCCATCCGCATGAACGCCGAGAACGGCACCATTTCATCCCGGTTGTTCTTCACATACAGCTTAAGGATGTCTTCCGGAAGCGCCCGATAGTTCGGCGCCGCCTGCACGATTACTTTGTATTGTCGTCCGAATTTGATGAAACTGATTTCATAGTTACTTCCTACCAGGGTCGACATAGTGTTCATCGCATTCTCGATGCTGACGCCTTTCTGTTGGGCCAGATCATTGTCGACATGCAGTAAGAACTGAGGGAAACTTGCGCTGTAGAACGTGAATACCGACGACAGTTCCGGCCGTTTGTTGAGCGCGGCCACCAAGTCATTGCTCACCGTTTCCATTTTCTTGTAATCGCCCGAGCCGGCTTTATCCAGCACACGCAACTCGAAACCGCCGGCCGCACCATAACCCGGAACGGCAGGTGGCTGGAAGAATTCAATGGTAGCGCCCGCGATGTCTTTTGATTTGGCTTCCAGCTCTTCAATGACTTCCTGCACCGATTTGTCACGGTCTTCCCAGCTTTTGAGGTTGATAAGACACGTACCGGCATTCGCGCCCGTACCTTCCGTCAGTATCTCATATCCTGCCAAAGACGAAACCGATTGCACTTCCGGCATTTTCTCGGCAATCTTCTGCAGGCGTTCGGATATTTCATTCGTGCGTTCCAGCGAAGAACCCGGTGGCGTCTGGATCACCGCATAGAACATCCCCTGGTCTTCGTTGGGAATGAAGCCCGATGGCACACGCCCGTTGAAGAACCAGATGCCCACACAGAACGCAATCAGCATCCCGAAGGTGACCGTACGCCGCGTGATGATGCGCATCAACAGCAGGCGGTAGCGATCCGACAGCTTGTCAAACCATTTGTTGAACGCACCTACGATGCCGTTGACGACCGACTTTTTCTTGAACTGCCCATGAGTGTTCCTGAGCATCATAGCACAAAGTGCCGGCGTCAGCGTAAGGGCCACCACACCGGAAAGTATGATCGAGGTCGCCATGGTAATGGAGAACTGCCTGTAGAAAATCCCGACCGGACCCGACATGAACGCCACGGGTATGAACACCGCTGCCATAACGAACGTAATCGCGATGATCGCACCGGCAATCTCGTGCATGGCTTCCTGCGTCGCTTCCAATGGTTTCAGGTGCTTGGTCTCCATCTTGAAGTGCACGGCCTCAATCACGACGATGGCGTTGTCGACTACGATACCAATCGCCAATACGAGGGCAAAAAGGGTAATCAGGTTGAGCGTGATACCGAACCATTGCATGAACATAAAGGTACCGACCAGCGACACCGGAACGGCGATGGCTGGAATCAGCGTCGAACGCCAGTCGCCAAGGAACAGGAAAACCACGAGCCCTACGAGTATGAAAGCCTCCACCAGGGTGTGGATCACCTTTTCAATCGAAGCGTCGAGAAACTTCGAAACGTCATAACTGATTTCATAATCCATCCCTTTCGGAAACGACGCAGCTTTGATCTCGGCCAATTTCGCCTTGACATCCTTGATGACCTGGCTGGCGTTACTGCCATACGACT
>DATGXZ010000093.1:0-2362 GCA_035298445.1 Flavobacterium sp. | reverse complement strand
GTGGTCGTACTCGGCTCAGGCCCGAACCGCATCGGGCAGGGTATCGAGTTCGATTACTCGTGCGTACACGGTGTGCTCGCGGCCCGTGAATGCGGCTACGAAACCATCATGATCAACTGCAACCCTGAAACCGTGTCGACCGACTTCGATACGGCCGACAAACTCTATTTTGAGCCGGTTTTCTGGGAGCACATCTACGACATCATCCAACACGAAAAACCAGAAGGCGTCATTGTGCAGTTGGGCGGGCAAACAGCCCTAAAGCTAGCCGAGAAACTATCGAAATACGGTATCAAGATACTTGGTACTTCGTTCGATGCCCTTGACCTGGCGGAAGACCGCGGTCGTTTTTCGGAATTGCTGCGCGAACTCCATATTCCGTTCCCGAAATTCGGCGTGGCGGAAAGTGCAGAGGAAGCCAGTAAGTTGGCCGACGTGCTTGACTTCCCGCTCTTGGTGCGCCCGTCGTATGTATTGGGAGGCCAGGGCATGAAGATCGTGATCAACAAACAAGAGTTAGAGGAACACGTTATCGACCTGTTGAAGAATATTCCCGGCAATAAGCTGCTGCTCGACCACTACCTCGACGGCGCTATCGAAGCCGAAGCCGACGCGATCTGCGATGGTGAGAACGTCTACATCATCGGCATCATGGAACACATCGAGCCGTGCGGTATCCACTCGGGCGATTCAAATGCTACGCTGCCGCCGTTCAACCTGGGCGAGTTTGTCATGCAGCAGATCAAAGACCATACGAATAAAATCGCGCTGGCGCTGAAAACCGTCGGACTCATCAACATCCAGTTCGCCATCAAAGACGATACGGTTTACATTATCGAGGCCAACCCGAGGGCGTCACGCACCGTGCCGTTCATCGCGAAAGCCTACGGCGAACCGTATGTGAACTATGCGACGAAGATCATGCTGGGCGAGGCGAAGGTCACCGACTTTACCTTCAACCCCCAACTGAAAGGCTATGCGATCAAGCAACCGGTGTTCTCGTTCAATAAGTTCCCGAATGTGAACAAAGCGCTGGGCCCTGAGATGAAATCTACAGGTGAAAGCATCCTCTTTATCGACGACCTGAAAGACGATCAATTCTACGAATTGTACTCGCGACGGAAGATGTACCTCAGTAAATAAAACAAAAGCCTCCCTACGGAGGCTTTTTTGTTACCGTAGATTCTTACTTGAAATACGCCATGATGCCCAAATTGACACCGGCGGAACGTGCCTCATATTCCCGTTGGGACAACCCGACGTAGGCCCGCGCGGTGAACGCAAAATTAGAGGCGATATGCAGGCCCACACCGGCCGCTAGGGTAACATCTACTTTTTCGTAATCCGGTTTTTGGGTGATTTGCGACGGCACATTGCCATTCACAATCGGATCGTAATTGCGTTCGATAGAATAGGCCACCTGCGGACCGACTTCGCCAAAAAATGCCTTGCTGAATCGATAACGCGCCATGAGCGGGAATTGCAGTATACCCTCCCGCACCCGCATTTCGCCCCATTCTCCGGCCATAGGCATACCACCCACGGTATAACCGATGCCATGCACGAATTGGTCGCGTTTGTGTCCGACATACATCACCTCTGGACACAGGAATAAATCCTCGCCTATTTTCGCCTGGAAAAAGAGTCCGACGTAGTACCCAAATGCCTGGCTCGTGGCGTCGCTTCGTCCATCCGAGAGAAACTGGTAATAATCGGTGCCGCCCTTCACACCAAAATGAAAGGAATCCCAACCTTGGGCAAAGGCGCTGGTTACCACAAACAGCAATGCCAAAAACGGTTGTCTCATAGTCAAATGTTTGCGCTAAATATAAAAATATTCGTACGCAGTGTGCTCATTTCCGAAAATTACTCTTCGTACGGTTTCGATTTTCCGACAAACGGTAACGCACGATCGCGTCGATCAAGTCAATCGGCAGCGGCTGGTCGTGCGGGAACTGCACAGAGCCCTTACCCTGTTTATACTGCGACAATGCTTCCTTGAAGGCCTCGTGACCCGTTGGCGTTGCATAAAATCCGATATGTCGAGCAAAGGCGGCGAAATAGACGAGTGCTCCTTCATCGAAATAGCCAGGCATCCCATAACTGATGCGTTCGGCGGCTTCTGGCGCAGCTTCGCGTATCACTCGCCGGATGTGGTCGAGCCGTTGCCGTACCTCGCCCGCAAAACCGTCTAAATACGCGTCTACTGAAGTGGCTTTCATCGTCGTGTTTTTTCAAATATACAGGGTAGAGCCAAAATCTTTATATTTGAGAAGCAAAATCTACCCCCAAGATGAGAAAGATGGCTTGTTGCCTGGCAGTTGCCGTGGCATTTATTTCCTGTAAAAAAGAACTGGAAGTA
>DATGXZ010000092.1:0-7781 GCA_035298445.1 Flavobacterium sp. | reverse complement strand
CGATTACCAGTATGCCGGCGCCGTGCACATTCTGAGCGTATCGGGTTTGCACGTCGGACTTCTGCTCGGATTCGTTTTGTTCTGCCTGCGGCCCCTTCCCCAATCATATAAATGGAACCTCCTTCGACTTACGCTTGCATTGCTCTTCCTCTGGGGATTCGCCTTCGTGGCGGGTCTGTCGCCCTCGGTCATACGGTCGGCCACCATGTTCAGCTTCGTTGCCGGGGGAACACTGTTGCGAAAAGACGGCAACTTGTTGCATACGCTGTGTGTGTCGATGTTGGTCATCCTGGCAGTTTCGCCGGGTTTCCTGTATGACGCGGGCTTCCAGCTCAGCTACCTGTCGCTGTTTTTCATTGTGTGGCTGCAACCCTTCTTTGACCGCATCGCACCTTTCGAAAACCGAATACTGCGGTACATCTGGAGCCTGTTGGCGGTTTCCTTCTCGGCCCAATTGGGCGTATTGCCTTTGAGTTTGTATTATTTCCACCAGTTTCCGGGCCTGTTTTTCCTGACCAACCTATTAATCGTCCCGGCACTCGGGATCATCATGGCAGCGGGCGTACTGTCCATGGTGGGCGCGCTGGTGGGTTTTCTACCCTCGTGGTTCGTGGTCATTGTCGACCGGCTACTGTGGGCGATGAATGAGGTCATCCACCGAATAGCCGCTATTGACGGAATGGTCATCCGGGACGTTTACTTCCCTTTTTCGATGCTTGTTATGGGATACATAGCCATCATTGCCCTCTCAGGCGCGTTGCGACATCCCACCTACCGAACAATACGGCTGGCGGCAATCAGCGTGCTGTGCCTGCAAGCCACGGTGTTCTTCCAAAACCAACTGTATGCAGGTCGGGATGCGTTTTACATAATGCAACGGCCCAGAACGACCGAATACCTTTCGGTACGCGGACGAGTCGGCTATCTCGCCTCCACGTCTACCCTACAACGGCAGGACGGACTCCAATCGGCGTTGGGACTGGATACGATAGGGGTGCGACCGTTTCAAAACTACTTATATGCAGCGGGGAAACGCATGTTGGTCATCGACAGCAGCGGCTGCTTTGCAGGCAAACCCGACATTGTCATCATGACCGGTTCGCCCAGGATAAACTTCGAGCGAATGCTACGCCAACTTCACCCGCAGGAAGTAGTAGCGGATGGCTCCAACTATAAGAGCTACGTAACCCGATGGAGGGCCACTTGCCATAAAATGAAAATCCCTTTTCATGCTACTGCCGAAAAGGGATTCTATTGTAGGGAATAAACCGTTATTTCTTGTTGGCGAGAATGGCATTTGCGCCTTCCAGCCATTTTGCCGGTCCGCCTGCGACATAGCCGGTGCTACCCAGACGGTCGAAGCTCACTTTGCCGTCTTTGTTGGATGGCGTGACCAACCAAATCGTAGGATAGCCACGGATACCGAACAATTGTTCCATATCGGCGTTCTGCTTCTTAATGTCATCTGGCAATTGTTTCCGGCGTGGGAAATCAAGTTCTACCAGTACGACATTGTCTTTGGCCCACTTGGCAAAATCAGGCGTGGTGAGTACTTCCTTCTGCAAACGCATACACCAGCCGCACCAGTCGCTTCCGGTAAAGAACAGCAGAAGGGGCTTCTTCGATTTGATGGCCAATTCAGAGGCCTTTGAAAGGTCGTTGTGCCAGGTCAGTTCCTGGGCTTGTGCGCTATATCCTGCAATCAGGAAAAACGCTATGAGAACCATTTTTTTCATTTCAGAATACTATTTATTGGATGGGTTGCAAAAACAGTGCCTAAGATAGGATATTATCGAACGCCGTGCATCAGTTTCTTAATTACAGGAGACATTGTAAACGCCAGTAGCGAAATTAGAAGCGACACACCTGTCAGCATCCAGAAAAAATAGCTAAGACCATGTTCTTCGGCAATACTCTCCACTTTCTCGCCAAACATGCCCGCGCTCTTCATCCCAATCGCGACCGCCAAATACCAAACACCAAACATAAAAGCAATCATTCTCCCTGGTACCAACTTACTGACATATGACAGTCCAACTGGCGAGATACAGAGTTCACCCATCGTATGAAAAAGATAAACCAACATGAGCCATATCATGCTAACGGATGCCGTTTTGGCGCCGGGCTCAATGCCTCCAGCCCCAAAAGCAACGCAAGCCATACCTAAGGCCAGAAGCCCCATCCCGATAGCGTACTTTACATTAGCAGACGGATTATACTTACTCTCCCACCATTTGGTAAACAGCGGTGCGAGTGTAATGATGAAAAGCGAATTAAGAGTGGAAAACCACGTGGCAGGCACCTCGGTAATTGGGGTCGTCACTGCCTCTATACGCAATGTCGACAGCATTTCTGGCGAGAGTGAAAGGTATCCCGCAGTATAATAGTCCTTGATGAGCATCCAGATAGCGATTGCCCAAATACTTACGAAACTGATACTCAGAATGATGTTAGCAACCGCGTAGGACTTAAACGTTTGTCGAAATAACAGGTAGAGTACCCAGGTAATCACAGCCAGCGGCAGTATGGTAATCAGCGAGTTGACAACAAGGAAGATAAGACTCCAACTTCCGTCGAGCACACGATTTGTATACTTATCGGCAAAAATGGTTAAACTGTTGGGAGACTGTTCGAAGATAGCCCAAAAGAAAATGGTTAGAAAGGCAAAGAAGGTAACCGCCATCATCTTCTCACGCGTAATTTTGGAGTACTTCGTAAAACGGTACAACAACAAGCCGATGAAAATGACGAGCGCACTAAGTATGGCGATTTCATTACCATACGGACCCATAAAAGCAAAAATATTCACCTCTCCACCCGAAATTTTCGTCGCCGGGTCATTCAATATCCACAGAAGGCCCAAGGTGGCTGAAGCAAAGATCATTACCAATTGAACCGGGGTAAACGGATTACGCGTATCGGTATCATCGGCATTCCGCCTGGCAACGGATTCCTTATTGGGCTTCAGACCGATGTTTCCGAAGATGCTCCGGGATAACCAAAACTGCAGCGTCCCAAACAACATAAAGAACCCGGCTAGACCGAAACCGTAACTCCAACCCACTTTCTCACCCAAATACCCACACAGCAGGATTCCGAAAAAAGCGCCGGCATTCACACCCATATAAAACAAGGTATAGGCGCCATCTTTCTTTTCCGGCCTATCCTTATACATTTCAGAGATTATGGATGTCATGTTCGGCTTAAAAAAACCATTCCCAAACACTAACAACACGAGGCCCAGGTAAATGGAGAACGGTGTTTCAACTGCCATGGAGGCATGGCCACATGTCATCAGGAAAGCACCCAACACAACAGCCCAACGGAATCCTATAACGCGATCTGCGAAATACCCTCCCAGCATTGTTGAAAGATACACGAGACCGACATAAGACCCGAATATAGCCGACGCATTTGTTCCTGACCACTCCCATCCACCGTCAGCCAGTGACGCCGTGAAAAACAGTATAAGAAGCGAACGCATTCCATAAAACGAAAAACGTTCCCACATTTCCGTGAAAAAAAGCACAAAAAGCCCAGACGGATGACCTAGAACCGTACTCTTAAAAAACTGATCCGTTGAAGTCTGACTCATATTTTATCGGGTTTCTTGCATTAGTTTTCGAACGACAGGCGAAATAACAATCAATACAACTCCGGCTATCAGGGCATAAATAGCCAATTGATAATAGCCCTCCGTATACCCCTGCAGTTTTACCGCTGCCGAGGCATTTTCATCCGGTGAAGACATGCCAGCCCCCAGTAGACCGGCTGCATATTGTCCGTAGGCACTTGCAAGGAACCACATTCCCATCATCATGCCGGAAAGCCTCTTCGGAGACAACTTCGTCATAATAGACAACCCGATGGGCGAGAGGCATAATTCGCCAAGTGTTATGATGAGATAGGCGGCAGTGAACACGGTGAGCGACGTGCGACCGGTTGCATCCGCGAAGAATCGCGTGTAATAAAAGGTGTAGAACGCGCCCGCCAGGAATAGGAACCCAAGTCCGAACTTTATTACCGTATTGGGTTCTATTTTTTTCTTGGCCATCGCCAGCCACACCAAACCAATGAGGGGACTAAAAACGATGACAAAAACGGAGTTCGACGTATTGTTGATGATATTGGGATCAGCATTGAAACCAAGAAGATTGTCCTGAAGGTTGTATTTCGCAAACAAGGCAAGTGACCCGCCACTCTGTTCGAAGAACGCCCAGAATACAACAGAGAATGCAATAAAAATAAAGGCAGCGAAAAGCTTCTTTTGGGCCTTAACATCTCCGGTCCGATAGGTTTCAAAAAGAAAATAGGCAACGGCTAAAGGCCCTATGGTATACATAAAGTAATCTGTATACTCCGTATTTCGCACCATAATGAAAATAAGCGGAATAGTAAGAAGCGATCCCACATAGACCGCTATCTCCTTCATACGACGACTGCTCGCGGGTGTGTTGGCAAGCGGGGAATCGCCTATGGCGCCCAGCGAATTTCTTGTGAACACAAAGGTGACCAATCCGATAATCATGACAACCGCGGCGGCCAGGAACGCGTAGCTCCATCCGAAATCTTCACTTTTTCCAAGATAAACGCAGATAGCACCACCCAAAAGCGCGCCAATGTTGATACCTGAATAGAAAAGTCCGAAACCAGCATCACGCCGTGGGTCTCCCTCTTTATAAAGTTCACCAACCATTGACGAGATGTTTGGCTTAAAGAATCCTGTTCCGATAATGGACAGCGCTATTCCTATGAAAAAAAACTCCTTAGGTGACGCTGCAATGACAAGATTTCCGATAATCATCACGATACCTCCAAAAAAGAGTGACTTTTTAAAGCCTAATATCTTGTCAGCGAAAATCCCCCCTATAAAAGTAAAAGCATATACAAAAGCCTGGATAGCACCATATTTTAGATTGGCCTCCTTATCAGAAAGCGCCAACCCCAAAAGTTGGTCGGCCATAAAGATGGTAAGTACGCCGCGCATACCATAGAAACAGAAGCGCTCCCACATTTCTGTCAAAAACAGATACCAAAGCTGTCGTGGATATTTGCCCTTAAAATCCCGTATCTCTTCTACGGTAATGGAATGTCTCATATTTTGGTTGGTTATAGATTAGCCTTAATAAAATCCGTCATCTTGTAATACAATTGCACCCGCGTCATACCGCCATAAATCCCGTGGTTCTTGTCAGGGTAGATTGCCCAGTCGAACTGCTTGTTGGCCTGTACCAGTGCCTCGATCATCTTCATCGAATTCTGCACGTGTACATTGTCGTCAGCCGACCCGTGAATCAACAGGAATTTGCCTTTCAGCTTCCTAACGTGCGTAATCGGCGAGTTGTCGTCATAGCCACCCGGGTTTTCCTGCGGCGTCTGCATATAGCGCTCGGTGTAGATACTGTCGTAATACCGCCAACTCGTCACCGGCGCCACCGCAATGGCCATCTTGAAGGTATCCGCCCCCTGGAAAATACAATTCGACGCCATAAAACCGCCGTACGACCAGCCAAAAATGCCAATCCGCGTTTTGTCGATATACGGATAGCCTCCCATTACCTGGGCCGCCGCAATCTGGTCTTCCACTTCGTATTTACCCAACTGCTTTTGGGTGATCTTTTTGAATGCCGCGCCTTTGAAGCCTGTTCCGCGTCCGTCAACACACGCGACAATGTAGCCCTGTTGCGACAGCATCATGAACCAATAATCGTCATAACCATTCCAGCTGTTGTCGACCTGCTGCGAACCCGGACCCGAGTATTGGTACATAAAAAGCGGATACTTTTTAGCCGGGTCGAAATCCTTCGGCTTGATCATCCAGGCATTGAGTTCATCGCCTTTTGGGGTTTTCAGCACGAAGTATTCTTTGGTAGGGAGATTGTAGGCTTTCAGTTTTTCAAGCAAGGCCGTATTATCTTGTATGGCCTGCACCACCTTACCCGTTTTCGCGTCGTTAAGGGTGAACGTCGGCGGCACCAGCGCACTGGAAAACGTGTTGATGAAGAACTTAAAATCCGTACTGAATTTGCCGTCATTGAAGCCGGTCTGCGACGTGAGCCGCGCTTTCCCTTTTCCATCGATGCCGATACGATAGACATCGCGGTTAATCGATCCGTTCTCGGTCGATTGGTAGAAGATGGTTTTCGTTTTCTCGTCAAGTCCGTAATACGCCGTTACTTCCCAGTTGCCTTTCGTGACCTGGCGTAACAACTTACCGGATTTATCGTAATGGTAGATATGGTTGAAACCGTCTTTCTCACTCGTCCAGATGAAACTGTTGTCGGCGAGGAAGGTCAGGTTATCCGTAATGTCGATATAGGCATTGTCTTTTTCGTTAAGTACTACACGAACAGCACCCGTGCGCGCATCCACAAACAACAGGTCAAGATTGTCCTGGTGGCGGTTGATGACCTGCACCGACAGGATGTTCGGGTCATTCGTCCACTTGATGCGGGGGATGTAGAAATCCTGGTAATTACCCAATTTGATCTCCGTCGCAGCGCCGGATGGATTCCGTACGAAAAGCGATACTACCGCATTCTTCTCGCCCGCTTTCGGGTATTTAAACGTTTCGCTGGATGGGTACAGTTCATTTCCATACACACTCATCGAAAACTCGGGCACTTCCGATTCGTCAAACCGGATCCAGGCCAGGTTCTTCCCGTCGGCGCTCCAGTCGAAAGCCCGCACGAAAGCGAACTCTTCCTCATACACCCAGTCGGTGATACCGTTTATAATGCTGTTTTTCCTGCCATCGGTCGTTACCTGTTGGGTGGCACCGGAAGCGATGTCATATACATAGAGGTTGTTTTCCTTTCCGAAGGCGATTCGCGTGCCATCGGGTGAGAAGGTCGGCTCCTGCACACCCTCCAGTATCCGTGTCAATTTCTTCGACGCGATGTCAAAAAGGAAGTAGTCCGCCGTAAAGGAATGGCGGAAAATCGGATTGGAATGATTGCCGATCAGGATCTTACGCTCATCCGCACTGAAGGTATACGTGTCGATACCATCGGCGAGTTCCGGATAATCACGGGTATCAATCAGGCTTCTTACCTGCTTCAACGTCGCAAAATCATACAAATCGATGCGGGCCGATTGGGTGCCCCGGTCAAAATTCAGAACCGTGTACTGGTTGGTGTTGTGCATGGCGGCGAACTCGTCCATGCCTTTGGTACGGAAGGTGCCTCCGTAAATGTCCTCAATCGTAATTTTCTTCTGCCCGAAGACGGTGGCCGTCATCACGAACAGGCAGAAACAGAGTTTTTTTAGCTGCATTCGAATGTTGTTACCTGAAATAACCTCCAATTTTACTGAAAAAAATGCAATAAACGGCAATTTCGCCCGGCTTTCGGTGTTTTTAACGCTCTCGCCCGCGCATCGCGGATGCAATCGAAAGCCGTATCTTTGTGCCCACAGAACAAAATTGCGATGACACAAGCCGTTTCCGGGTTCTCCGGACTCACGAAAGAGGAAAAAATCGAATGGTTGGCCCAACACTGTTTTGCGAACCCACCCGAGGCGACTGCCCTGCTGAAAAGCTACTGGAACGACGACGAAAAAATCCAGCGACTGCATGATGAATTCATCGAGAATACAATCTCGAATTTCTACCTGCCACTGGGCGTAGCGCCCAATTTCCTGGTGAACGGCACCTATTATACGCTGCCGATGGTCATCGAGGAAAGTTCCGTAGTGGCCGCAGCCTCACGGGCAGCGAAGTTCTGGTCAACGCGCGGCGGGTTCAAAGCCTCCGTTATCGATACCGAGAAAATCGGCCAGGT
>DATGXZ010000091.1:0-3174 GCA_035298445.1 Flavobacterium sp. | reverse complement strand
TTCAGGAAGCGAAAGGCACGAGCCGTATTTCCAGACGCTTCATTAATATCAGAGAGCTGCTTGAGAACCAGTCCGGCCTCCGATTTATTGTTCGCATAACGCGCCTTCTTCAGCGCGAGTAACCCATCCCGCTCGGCACCTTTATAGTCGCCCAGTTCCATGCGCACTTGCGAATACGTGAGCAACACGGCAGATTCCTGGTAAGGATCGCCAACCTTACGTATGCCCGTAAGGGCCTCGTCAAGGTGCTGCCTGGCGATGTCCAGTTTGTTTTGTCTGGCCGCTAACTTAGCAAGACCCCAATGGGTCATTGCACTGCCTGCAACATCACCTAAACGCGTTCGGATGGCGAGACTTTGCTCATATTCTTTAGCAGCCAGGTCGAAACGCCCCAATTCGAGGTCGGCATTACCCAGGGTATACAGCGCATATGCGATACCGCCGTCCTCACCAGCCGACTGATAGCTCTTTAGCACCTTAGCGAAATAGCTCCTCGCCTGGGGGTATTGCTCCATGTCAAAATACAGCGAGCCGATATTGGTCAGGCATTGGTTAATGCCCTTCAATAGCCGTAGTTTCTTATAAATGACGAGGGCTTCCTTGTAATGACGGATGGCTTCCTGCGAATTGTCGACCATGTCATAGGTATAGCCGATACAGGCAAATGCCCGGGCACGGCCTTTGGCGTAACGGATGCGATCGGCAATTTCGAGGCCACGCTTGAAGTAAAACATCGCACTATCTATCTGGCTGCGGATGCCATGGCTGATGCCGATATCAATCAAGGATTCGGCTACGATGGAATCGCGTCCCATTTTCCGGGCGAGGTGTCCGTACTTGCGGGCATACGCCATTTTCTTGGAAGGATCCACAGAACTGTATGACGTCGACAACGCCATCAATACCCGCAAACGGGCCGTATCAGAAGTGGTGCGGGGGAGTTCTTGCTCCAATTGCTTCACGCGCGCCATCTGTCCATACAAGGAAGGCCAGCCGCACAAGAGTAGCATCACCAGGAATATCCGGTAAAGAAGCTGCATGGAATTCGGTTAGTCGTTTAGGGTAGACAGGATTTGCCCTAAATGTAGGGATAGATAGTGTGATTTCCATGCTTTTGACAAAAAATATTCGCAAAAAGAAATTAACAATAAAAAAGCCACCCTCTTTTGAGGATGGCTTGCGAGTGATTTAGTAGCTTTTTAGAAATTAATCGTGCTGATTGGCGTAAGCGAAAATTCCGGTCCATACGCATATTGTCGTACCACATTCGTACCTACCGCCACCAAGTGCGTAGGTAATGGAATGACGTCGCTCACCGTATCGGTATAGGTGTTCATTAATTGCAGTGAGGCCGAAGACGATGCATCGTATACCCGAAGTCCGTCAGCCGCACACACATAAACGGTGTTACCGTGCACGCCGAGTCCACGCGGTTGGTCCATTAAATAAGACGATACCAAAACCGGCTCCATCACATTCGAAATATCGATGACATTCATCTGGTCTTCTATCGCCCCACAGGTAGAGCCTCCCCTGACGGTAATATAGGCCGTCTGCCCTTCTACCACCACCGGATCACAGGCCGTCGCGTGTGCGAACCCCGAAAGAAACACCGGATTGAAGGCATCGGTGGCGTCTACGATATACATGCCCGAAGTCGCACCCACAAAGAGATAGTCGCCCGATTTGAACAGCGTTTCGAACTGTCCGCCGCCGAGCCAAAACTCGAGATACACTTCTTTATCGAACGCCGTCTGCTCGGGATTCTGGATGTTGAAGACTTTCAGTGAATAGTTCTCCGTCGTATACAACGCATCCCCATTGATCTGGAACTTGGCATACGACCCACCAACGCCCACCTGCCCTGAGGCCGGCGCCGATGTCACGCCACCTGCATTGTCGCCTTCGAACTCCATTGGATACACCATATAATCGGGTTTGGCGCGACGTTCGGTGCGAAACGAAACGACGATCTCACCCTGGTCAGCCGGTGTCGTCCAATCGTAAAACTCGGCGTCTACCGGATACACGGGCGAGAAATACACCACATTCTCCAACGTCTGCACCAACTCGATGTTGTTGATGTCGGAAATGTCAAATACCAATAAATCGACGAAATTGTCAGCGAAAAGGTAATTCCCTTTAACCGAAATGTCATGCACGCCGTCGATATTCAGGAAGGCGATGTTCTGCGGCTGCTCGGGGTTGGCATTGTCGAAGATGTGCACACCCGACTCCTGGGCGATATAGAACAGGCGGTTTTTCGCCACATAGATCTTACCGTCCGACTGTGTCGGTTGTGCGTCTTCCACCGATACGGATTGGCGGATCTGTGCCAATGAACGATAAACCGGTACGGCAAACATAGCCGTTTCACCCGACGCGGCGTCGTCATCGCTGCACGAAACCAGCGACGCCAGACTGCAACAGGCGAAGAAAAGAAAGACAAACTTTTTCATAACGTGTGTTTTGTTGGTTATCAAATATAGTTTTTTTACCGAGATAAAAAGAAACAGCATACGTTGCGTCATCCCTAACAATTTGTTAAACAACAGCGCCGCACGCACGCAAAATCGTACCTTAAAGTAAAAAAACATGCAACCCGATACAACCGACTTCAACCACGAGCAAAAAGTAAACGAAGGCTTCAGTGGCGAGCAACTGCCGCCCGACTTCGATCCATCCGGAAAACCACTGCAACCCGAAACGGAAACCAACCGCAACGGCGAACGCGACACGGTACACCGCCAACGCGAACGCAACGAGACTCCGCAGAAAAGCGGCGCATCTCCCGCCCAACCGGGGGCAGGAACCGCAAAAGAAAACGAAGATTTCAACCGCGACCCTGCTGCCGACCGCTATCCGCCGTCACATCCCGAAAACCATATCGACCGGACGGAACCCTAACAGGGTGGATTTTTTTCGCATTTTGCCAGAAAACTGTATTTTTACGACGCTTTTTGGGGCCGTAGCCGTTCCGTAGTGTTCAGACTGCGCTCGGCCCGCCTTCATTCTCATATCGTTTTCTGATGACCGAAACCCGACCTTCCGGCGTTCGCCGTTTGTATACGCTGATTAGAAGAGCCGTTGCCGGCGAACACATGGATTTCACCTCCGGAAGCATCCGCCTTTCGGTGGTTATGCTGGCCGTACCCATGATGCTCGAAATGATGA
>DATGXZ010000090.1:0-3894 GCA_035298445.1 Flavobacterium sp. | reverse complement strand
TGTCGCGCGCTTCATGATAGGCCAGGGTCATGGCGGTTCCGGATACGGTAGTCTCGGTGTGGGTGTTGGCTACGAAAGGGCCGAATTCGTTCAGTAACTTCTCTTCGATCGGACGATACAGGCGTCCGGAGGCGGTCCAATCGGTATAAATGATGCGACGCGTTCCGAAAGGGGACTCAAATTCCTGTCCGACGCCGACAATATGTTCGCGAAATCGATTGAAATAGGCTTCCAGCTCGGTAGACAAAACAGGTGCGGCAATCATCGGCAACGTAATTTAGGAATAATGCAAAGATACTTTTTTGCTTTGAAATAACGTGATTTTACAACTTGGGGCTTACAGGAAACGTTCGCACGAACCAACGGAACCCATAAAAAAAAGCGGCCTTCAAGCCGCTTCCCCTTAGATTCCCGCTATATCCGCGATTTCTTTCAACACCTTCTCTGCCAGTGCATCGGCCGCCGCCTGTGTTCCGGCTTCGGTATAGATCCGGATGATGGGCTCTGTATTGGATTTTCGCAGGTGTACCCACGAATCCGCAAAGTCGATCTTTACACCGTCGATGGTTGAAAACGTTTCATGGGAGTATTTGCGACGGATTTCTTCCAGGATGGCGTCGACATCGAGTTCCGGCGTCAGTTCGATTTTGTTTTTACTCATAAAATACTGCGGATACGACGCCCGAAGTTCCGATACCTTCATTTTCTTATTGGCGAGGTGCGTAAGGAACAAGGCCACGCCTACGAGGCTGTCACGTCCGTAATGAAGTTCCGGATAGATGATGCCCCCGTTACCTTCTCCGCCAATCACGGCGTTGTTTTTCTTCATTAGTTCGACTACATTGACTTCGCCAACGGCACTTGCCTCGTAGGAGCCGCCGTGTTTCAGGGTGATGTCGCGAAGAGCCCGGGAGGATGACATATTCGAGACCGTGTTGCCCGGTGTCTTAGACAACACATAGTCGGCCACGGCCACCAACGTGTATTCTTCCCCAAACATCTCGCCGTCTTCGCTGATAAACGCGAGGCGGTCGACATCCGGATCGACGACGATACCAAAGTCGGCTTTTTCTTCCACTACCAACCGGCAAATGTCGCCGAGGTGTTCTTTCAGCGGCTCTGGATTGTGCGGGAAGTGTCCGTCGGGCGTACAATACAATTTCACACATTCGACGCCCATCTGTTCGAGTAGTTTCGGGATGATGATACCGCCTGACGAGTTTACACCATCGACCACTACTTTGAAGTTAGCCGCCTTCACTGCTTCGGCATCGACCAAGGGTAGATTAAGAACCTCATCAATGTGGATGTCCATATACGCATCATTTTCGGTGATTGTACCGAGGTCATCGACCGACGCAAAGGTAAACGCGTCATTTTCGGCAATCTCTAATATCTTCGCTCCGTCGGCGCCCGATAGGAACTCTCCTTTGGCGTTCAGAAGCTTCAGGGCATTCCACTGTTTAGGGTTATGGGAAGCGGTGAGGATGATACCACCGTCGGCCTTCTCAAGCGGCACTGCTACCTCAACGGTAGGCGTGGTTGACAGCCCCAGATCAATTACGTCGATCCCGAGTCCGATCAGCGTATTCGCCACCAGTTGATGGATCATAGGTCCGGAGATACGGGCATCGCGGCCGATCACAACGGTCAGCTTTTCTTTTTGGACGTGTTGTTTCAGGAAGGTGCCATAGGCGGATGCGAATTTTACCGCATCAACGGGTGTGAGGTTATCACCCGGCGCACCGCCGATGGTGCCACGAATACCGGAAATGGATTTGATCAGGGTCATGTTTTTGGTGTTTTGGGCAAAGATACAGGAAAGCCATTATTTCTGCCGACACATAGCCGATGAACGTAACCATTTCGTAACTTAGTCGAAAATTACTCATTATGAGAAACTTCTACCTCCTTGCCTTTTTAGTATCCGCTACCTTCAGCGTGGCACAACAACAAGTCTTAGTGGGAACGCAATGGCAACTTATCACTCTTACGGTGGGGGGTATCTCGTATGGGGTGCCCGACAATGACGAAGCCAATCCCGCCGCCTTTTGGTTTACGGGAACCGAGGGGAATTATATGGTGGAAACCGATCTCTGCAATTTGCTCTTCGGCACTTGTGCCTCCGTCGACGACAGCTCGTTTACGCTCGTGCAACCGATTTACACCACGCTGAGTCTCTGCAATTTTGGGGAGAATATGTTTTTTGAAGGCGTGTACTTTTCGTTATTTATGCAGGCCGGTGAAACTCCCACATCCTACACCTACTCTATCGTCTACCTCGGCGATTACCCCACCCTTTTGGTAACGGCGCCCAATGGCGACCAGGCACAATATGGCGCTTATTTTGCGGGCACCGATTCGTTTGTGCGCCAGGGCCTTACCGTCACGCCAAATCCGGCAACTTCCTATGTGGATGTTACGTTATCGGGCGGTCAAAGCGGGGAGTTAGCTGTCTATGACCTAACGGGAAGAAAGTGCCAATCGCAACACGTTTCCGCCACCGAACGGGTGGATGTCAGCCGTTTGTCTGGGGGATGTTACCTGTTTTCGGTGACGACGCCTTCTGGAACTACCACTCAAAAAGTACTGATCCGCTGAAATCGATTGCCGGATTGAAAGCGGCTTCGTATCTTTGAGGAAACCGCCTCCATGAATTTCCTCGCCCATATCTATCTTTCCGGCGATAACGAGTTGGTGCAGATCGGCAATCTGATGGCCGACGGCATCCGCGGGAAGCGGTACGACGAGTTCCCCCCTGACGTTCGGACAGGCATCCTGTTGCATCGTGAAATCGACACCTTCACCGACGCACATCCCATATTTCGAGAAAGCACCAAACGGCTCCACAGCCATTACCACCATTATGCCGGTGTGATCGTCGATGTGTTTTACGATCATTTCCTTGCACACAACTGGACTCTGTATTCTACCCAACCGCTGGAGGATTTCGTAGCCCGTTTCTACGACAACCTCGAGCGGCATTATGACCTGCTAACCGACCGCACCCGCGATATGATGCCTCCGATGATCCGGCACAATTGGCTGCTTTCGTACCGCGATGTCGACGGGATTGCCCGCATCATGACCCAAATGGACCATCGAACCGGAAACGTTTCGGGCATGCGGAACTGCGTGGGGGAATTGCTGGAATACTACGAGGAATTTGGGACGGAATTCCGGGTTTTCTTCGAAGAACTCCGTACCTTCTGTCGTCAAAAACTACCCCTGTTATGAGGCGCGTCGTTGTCGCTTTTTTACTCTCCACGCTTTCTGTCTATGGTCAAACCGGCCTCGTGAAACCGCATGCCATGGTTGTATCGGCCCGCAAGGAAGCGTCCGAAATCGGTGCGGCTGTCATGCGGAAAGGTGGCAATGCCTTCGATGCTATGGTCGCGACCGAACTGGCGCTGGCTGTAGCCTATCCGTATGCGGGCAACCTGGGCGGTGGCGGATTCCTGGTATTCCGAAAAGCGAATGGCGAGACAGGTGCCCTCGACTACCGCGAAAAAGCCCCGATGGCCGCCCAACGAGATATGTACCTCGACGCAAGTGGCAACGTTATTCCTGGCAAGAGTACGGAAGGCGCGTTGGCGGTAGGCGTTCCGGGAACCATTGCCGGGATTTTCGCCGTACACGAACGGTTTGGGAAGTTGCCCCTGCACGAACTTTTCGAACCCGTGATCGCGTTGGCGGAGAAAGGTGTGGTCATTACCGAAAACCAGGAAAAACAGCTTGTCACCCACCAGAACGCCATCGTACGCGCGAGCGGACGGGATTGCTATATGGCACAGAATTATATTGCCGGAGATACCCTGAAATATCCGGCGTTGGCAGCCACCCTGAGACGCATCCTTCAAAACGGTCGTGACGAATTCTATAAAAAAGAAACGG
>DATGXZ010000089.1:0-10020 GCA_035298445.1 Flavobacterium sp. | reverse complement strand
TATCTCTAAGAACCTTAATAAAAGCAACAAAAGTGCTACTCTTTGTTTCCCAATAACCCGGTTTCAAATTGATTATTCTGTATATGCTATTATCCCATTTTTCCCTGTTGGAAGAATTTAAAAAGGAAAGTCCGTTCCATTCGTCTGGATTGTTTGCCATATCAATTGCGATTGCCTTAATAAATTCAGAATCGCTTGACTGGAAAACGCCTTCATCCTTTAGTTTTTTGTAAACATCAATACCTAAGATCGTTGACATCTCTTCTTGATAATACTGGATTTTGGCAACTTGCTCTTTTGTCAAAACACCAATGTCATTCACTGAGTCTAACCCCCCTAATATTTCTTCTGGAAATGGTAAATCTAATCGTGTTTGCTCACTTGTTGGTGGTTTGTCCAATATATAGATCTTGCCGATGAAATGTTTAAACATTCTACCACCTCTACCGATAATATTGCGATATGTAAAATCATTCAGTCCCGAACGACCATTTTTATTCATCCAAAGTATCACGTTTTCAGCAGACGTATTTACTCCTTCAATAATTGACGATGTTGATATAATATTATTGAGCCCATCTTTTTCTTCAAATAACTTTACTTGTATTTGACTTAATGAACGGTGTAAACGACCATTATGAATACCGGTACCTCTTTTAACGGAATTGGTTAATGACCAATTATAACTGTAGTTTTTAGATAGCCATTTCGAGAAATTATTGAGAAGTTCGCTGTTTTTTTCTTCAAAACGAATATTGATAATGTTTGATAAGGTATCTATATTTGAATAGGTCCCTGCGTAGATTAAAGACTTTGTGTCGTGTGCTTTTAAAATTTCAATGAGTTTTTCAGTTTTCTTTTCTTCATCTTTTCCAATTTCTTGATACAGCTCTTTGACATCTAAGAAGACGGTGTTGAAGTCAAGTTTTACAAACTCCATTTCTTTTGTAAATGGATTTTCTTCCAATGATGAAATGTTTGGAGCTAAAAAATATCTTTGTTTTGATTTACTGCCAAGTTGAATAATTGCTTTTATCAAGCTCGGTGAACGCTCTTTATCAAAGGTTTTACTTGCTTTATAAAACTCATCAATTATCATAATATCAAAGCATTCAACTTTGTTTAGGTAATTGATCGCTCTCTCCTGTGGAAAGATAAAGATGTTTTTCCCTGCTGGTTCAACTTCAGTTGTGGTAATTATTTTGTATTCTGAAGCAAATTTCTTGTATAAACGCCTTCGAGTTTCGTCAGTTAACGCTATTGTTGGAACAATAATTAGAACATTCTTCGGCTTTTTAATTTTAATATATGCATCAATGACAAAACTCTTTCCAAAACTTGTTGGAGCGCTAACAGCAATGTTTTTACCATCTAAAAGTTGCTTGAGAAGCAATGATTGTTCTCTATGAAGTGTCAGTGGCTCATCTTCACCAACGTCTACTTTAAAAATATCATAAACAAATCTTTCTTCCCAGTCTGAAGTTTCAGGTTCTAAATAAGGGAAAAGGCCTGTCTCACGAATCAAATGATTTACCAATGGGGTATATTCTATTCTATTTGATTCATGAAAATCAAGAAGTTTAATGAGTTCTTGTCTTGCATCATTTTCTCTATTAGCAATCAAAAGATCATTTACAATCTGACAACGTTCAAATATACTTTCCATGTTATTCACGATGAGCTCTGGCTTTTAGAATGAATGTGTTAACGATTCTTTCCTTATTTGCAACGGGAAATAGAATAATGTGAAAGTTGATTTTGTCATACAGATGTATGCTTTTACACGCACTAATTTGTTTTTTGAAGTATGCTGTCGCTCTATCCTTATATATTTCAATCATCCGGTTTCTATATTCATCTGTTAGTGATGTTTGCTTTTTAGTTTCTTCACATTCATATAAGAGTAAGATGGGAACGTTGAGGATTGGCTTTATCTTGTCAATTGATTCGTCTTGTGCCAAACTTGATTTGATCTTAATTTTCAATTCACTGGAAATTTCCTCAAATTCGTTAATGTCACTAAGATTTGTGATTATGCTATTTTCCTTTTTAATTTTTTCTAAGCTAATGGAATCGCTGACTGATTTTACAATTTCGTCAAGTCTTGCGTTCTCAATACTGTTGTAAAATTTCGATTCTCCGAACCATAAAGAAAAAGTACTTTCAGACTCAACGACAATATGAATACTGTCAGCACCTTTCGCTTCGTCTTTTTTATTTTGCTTGTAAAATATCTTTGGAACAATTGGTAAGGCAGCGTAATACTTTCTCATAATTCCATAAAGTACTATTTCTCCTATTTCACTTCCTCGACCATTTGTAGTTTCGATCAGTCTCAAATTTCTTGCCGCTTCTGATAATACGGAGCCTTCCCCTTTATCGATAAGTGCTTTTCTTTCCCTATGGCTCAATGCTGTTTCTTTAATGTTGTCCCAGATGAAATTCTGAAATTTGTCAAATCTCCAATCCCCATTTTCAAAGTCGTTGAGAAACCCAAGTACTCTTTTGTTTTCTGTAGGCGTCAGTGTTTTATCTAACTTTACATTGTCAAAAACGTCGTCAATTATTACGTCAAATTTCATTTTATCATTTTGTTTTGGATTGTCGGTCTATAATAATCACCAACGTTTTCAGGCTTTGCGTTCGCGCGAGGCTCTGGGTGCCGAGGCCGGTCCAACCCAAAAGAAAGTTGACCAGCGCAATCGGCAGCTTGTTTTTACTCTGTCGCGAAAACGCTACGATAGTGGGTATAGAGTAAAGCGGTAACCCGATGATCGTAAGTAAAAGGAGTTCTTTCACGCCAAATTCTCCCAAGGCGATAAACAAGGGTGCGTACATGGTGGTTTTGGTTAGGTCAGCAGCTTTGGACAAGCGCTCCGAAGCTTCTCAAATATAAGCCATTTTAAGCCATCCCCCTAACGTTTCCCGACCACTACACCCATTTCAACGGTGAACAACATAGGGGTGCGTAGAAATACGTGGAGTTAGGAGTTAGGGAAAAGGAGACAGGAGACAGGAGTTGGGGAAGGAACTACGAACTATGAACCATGAACTATGAACCATGAACTATGAACCAAGAACCAAGAACCATGACCCAAGAACCAATTTGCAAACGAGCAGGAATAATTAGCTAACAAGCACGAATAATTAGCGAACAAGCACGAAGTAATCGCGAACGAGCGCGAAGTAATAGCAAACGAGCGCGAAGTAAAAGCAAACGAGCACGAAGTAAAAGCGAACGAGCACGAAGTAAAAGCCAACGAGCGCGAAGTAAAAGCAAACGAGCGTGAAGTAAAAGCGAACGAGCACGAAGTAATAGCGAACAAGCGCGAAGTAACTGCGAACGAGTACGAATAAAATAAAGCCAACGTCACGCCGCTTTCACACTAGTCAATTTTTGGTTTAATGAACCAGGTGTCGCGGAAAGAGAAATTGAGCGTCAGCAAAACGCTCCTATCACGGATAAGGACGTCGGTGACTTTTCCTCTGTCGGCGTATGACAACGAAATATTCAGTCGCGAAGCCGACCGCATATGCAGCGGCAGGCCCAGTCCGATACTGGCTTTCCACTCGGATATGGCACCACCGTCAACTTCAAGATTGCCCGAGTTGAATTGCAGTCCCGCCCGATATTCAATACGGTCCCAATACGTCTTCGGACGACGTTCCAGCACCTGCAAACCCATGCCCAACGTCACTTCGTCAATAAACTTCCCCGTGTTATCGGATTGGTGCGTGGCGTTCCAAAAACTATAAGAGGCGTCTACGTTGACGATCATATTGCGGAAGTGCTTCGCGTAGCCACCACTCAGGTCAAGCGGAAATTTGAAAGGATCGGCATCGCCCGACACTTCCTCAAACACCACGCCTTCCTGCGTTGAGGTGGCCAGCCGGTTTCGCTGCCCGCTGATGCTTGACGGCGCACGTACGACCATCCCAAACGAGCTACCCGCCCCAAGCTTGTAAAGACCACCGAAGTTCAGCCGATATCCGCTATAACGGTATTCATCCTTTATGGTCATAATAGAACTGCCCAAATACGACCGTTGGGTTTGGTTGATCGTGCCAAACAATACATCCGGCGTCACACCAAAGCGCAGCCGGTTCCCCACGGTGAAACTATACGTCAGCGAGAACTGGTTCAGTCCGCCACTGCCCGTAACATAGCTCGTATACGACTCCTGCGAACCCTCGATATACTCCCTGATTTCCCCCAATACATACCCCACCTCGGTGTACGGAATCAATACGGCCGCCACGTTTCCGCCTTTATGTGCGGGAAACGCGAGGGCGAAGTTGCTGAACCCGAAATTGCGTGACCGGTTGTCGTCGTTCTCCGTCTGCTGGTCACTGTTAAGATACTTAATACCGATGTCAGTCAGGAAACTGTGCAAGGGCATCTCCGCAAGTGCCGCAGGATTGGCAATGTTGAGGTCTTCAGTGCCGTCAAGCGCGATACCGGTGCCCGCCAACCCCGGAAAACGCCCAATACCCGCATCGTTCCGGATGCCCAGTCCGTAAAGCGAATAGGGCGAGCCTGTCAGGTTGTTCTGCTGGCTGTAAAGCGGATGCCCTAAGGCGATCAGCACCCATAAAAATGATCTAGTTAAATAGTGCATACACCAGGCGTAGTTTTGTTTTTTGTGAAACCTCAGGTCCTGTGAACACCGCCCTCGAAACGGTCGCGTCTGTGCTGTAGGGCACGAGAAGCAATCCGTGGTTCTCGATATTCGGGTTGTTGACCAACGATTTCAGATAGGTTTTCATCGGGATAGTAAGTTGATATTCATTGAATTCCCCGTTTATCTTGGTAAAGGGCACCGCCAATAGTTCGCCGTTCTCGAGCACGGGGTTGTTGAGCCGGTTGTTAGCGTTGCCGATATACACATTTACATAGTCGGGGAGGCTTCGGGTATTGTCCCATTTGACGCCGATCGTAAGCGTGGCGCTATAGATCACGCCGTTGCCGTCATTCAGGTAGCGAATCGTCCAGATATGCGGTATGGCGACTTTGAGAACGATGCCGGTTCCCGCCTGCATATAGGCCTTTTTCTGGGTTTGCTGCGTGGGTAGCTCCAGTTCATTACCGCTTAAAGCGGAAAGGAGGGTACCCGTACGATCGGATAAAAACGAATTGAACATGGCCGGAAGACCGTTGACCGACGTATACTTGAAGTCGACATAGCGCGACTCATCGTCGGTGCCCGATTCATCGGAGAAGTACAGCCGCATGTAGGTGCCCGATAAATTATAGCCTACGATGGCAGCATCGTCCGACGGGTCCGCCGCGATCTGGAAACCTTTGTAGCGCTCCCGAAACTGCTCGACTTCATTGATTTGGTCGTTCGCCATCCGCTCAAAGAGTTGCGCTCCAAAAGCATCCGACAGCTTGATCGTCAGGGAGTCTCTACTGATACGGGGTGAAAAGGATTTCTGTCCCACGACGTTGCCCACAGGCAAGACAGACGTATTGTAAAATGAGGTCTGGTTGCCGTCGGGTTTTATCACCCGCGTCACTTCCCTGACGAAAAGCTTCTGCCGCTTCAGGGTGTCGTTATAATAATAACCGTCGTAAGGCAAGTTAAGTACAAGACTGTCAAAAACGGTGTTTTCATCGATGTCGTAATCAAGAGGGTAGAAGGAGAGGTAGGATTTTGTTTCGACGACGCCGAATTCCGGATCAACGTAGCGTCCGGCCAGGATCCGATTCGGCGACACCGGAAAACTGTCGATTTTAAACGTCGCCATCGCCACGGTAAAACTGTCAATCCCGACAAGCTTCATATTGGTTCCGACAAGCCCCGACGAATCGATAGCGCTTTGTTCGTCTGACGGGTCGTCACTACACGACACAACCATACAAAAGCTTAGCAAGACAAGGCCAATTCGTTTCATGTTTTTTCGCAAAGGTTAAGGCGTCGGTTCGCGTAGTGGAAAAGAAATCGACAGACAGGCCTCCGCACGGGATACATCGCCCCGTTTGGACTATAGGGGCATTTCGGGCCATCCGTCGAGGAATGGAGCCAGTTCGTCGGACGGATGGCGGCGGCGATATAAATTGTTTTGCATGGCAGGATCACCTCTCTACGTTTGTAAGAAAAAATGTCGGGAAGACTTGCCTTGATCGTGTTAATGGGCTCAACATGTAAACTGAATGCGCAGGAAATCGTGCGATTTGAAGGAGATCGGCTGGTCGACTATCAGTATACGGCACAATACAGCGAAAATGCGACGGCTATAAACCAACACGCCCTGTCCGCCAAGTTTGGGTCGTCTACTTCATTGGGCAATCTCAGGCTGCACCTCGAAGCAAACCAGTACCATCTCGATTTTAAACCGGGGTATACAGGCGCCACCGACGACCTGGAAGATGCCTACAAAATGGTAGCCGGTTTTCGTTTACGCACTCCTGTTAACCCGTCTTCGCAACTCGAAATGACGTTCACGCCCGAACTGCACACCCTGTTTTCGGCGCCGGTTCGGTTGTCGGATATCATACCCGCATTTGCACTTTCGTTTCGTCGTGAAGGGAGCGTCCGGAACAGCGATTTTGCTGTAGGTATAACGTACACCGCCGCTTTTGGCCGCCCTTTGTTGTTGCCCTATCTGAGGTTCAGCCGCCGATTACCCAATGGTTTTGGATTTGAGCTGGGCACCCTGCGCTGTGAACTCTATCGAACGATACAACGCACGCATGGGGTGCGGTTGATGGTCTATCCTGAAGGATTCTACGCCACCCGGCAACCATACGGGGAAGGCATAAATAAGAGATTCGACTACCGGATGCAAAAGGTGTCGGCTGCCGGGCAGTATGATTTCCGTTCCGGGGCGAATTGGGAAGCACATCTCCGGATTGGATACAGTTTCATACAGCGTCTCGAAAGCGAGTACGAAGGCGAGGCTGCAGTACAACTGCCGACCCACAGCATGTTCTTCGCAAATTTTGGCTTTAATCTATAAACTTTTCAAAAAGAAAAAATGAGTATGAGTAGATCCCGAAACATGATGTTCGTAGTTCCGATGGCGTTCGGAGCACTATTTTCCATAGTGGGCTGCACAGGCGACGATTCAGACGAACTGGACGGTAACTGGGTGACGGAAACGGTCTTTGACGGCTCACCGCGATCAAGCAGTGTTTGTGTGACAATAGGAAACCAGGCGTATCTGGGCACGGGTTACGACGGCGACGACTATCTGAAAGATTTTTGGAGGTATGATATCCAGGGCGGATACTGGACACAGGTAGCCGATTTTCCCGGAAGCGCAAGAAGTGCTGCATCGGCATTCGCAGTCGGTGACGCCGTATTCGTAGGAACGGGCTATGATGGGGAAGATGAGTTGGCCGATTTCTATCGATATGATACGACGACCAACACCTGGACAAGGGTAGCGGATTTCCAGGGAACGGCACGGCGATCGGCAGTCGGTTTTAATTCGGCAACGGCCGGTTATCTGGGTTCCGGATTTGACGGCGATAACGATAAGAAGGATTTTTGGCGCTATGACCCGGTGAACAACCAATGGACGGAACTGTTCGGATTTGGCGGGGAAAAACGGCGCGAGGCCATCACCTTCACCATAGGAAACAAGGTCTATTTCGGCACTGGTTCCTCGAATAACATCAATAAATCCGACTTCTACCGGTTTGACCTTACCACCGAAACATGGGAGCGCCTGACAGATCTGGATGAAGACGACGACTACTTCGTCATGCGAAGCAACGCAATGGCGTTTACGATTGGCAACTACGGCTATGTGACGGGTGGCACCGCAGGTTCTTCAACCTGGGAATATGACCCTGCTAACGACACCTGGACAGAGAAGACGCTCTTCGAAGGGGCAGCCCGCCAGGACGGGTGCAGCATTTACAACGGCAACCGGGCGTTCGTAGTGCTGGGCAGCTATGGGTCGTATTATTTTGACGATATGTTCGAATTCAAGCCCCTTGAAGAATACGACGACGAGGATTAGTCCCCTAATCGCTTCGGCGTCTGTAACCAAACAATAACCAAGCATCGAAATCGAAATGGGCGAGTGGATACTAAAAAGGCTAAAAGGAAATCATAGTTGTTGCAGTTGGTTGTTCTCATTCGTTTGGGGTCGCTTTAGGGCGGCCCCTATTTCGATTTGCCTATGGGGGTGGGTTGCCTCTTTCCTGTTTGTTTCCTGCACGCAAAAAAAAGCGGAGGAAGCGATGAAAGGACGCATCGATCGCTATCCCACGGGCTATGGGTATTCGGTCTTCGTCCATGATAAACTCCTTATTAAACAGGCATTCGTGCCGGCCGTCGACCAACCGGTACGCTTCTGCGACAGCACAGATGCCTGGGCGGTTTGTGAACTCGTAGTGCGCAAACTGCGCCACAATCAGCCGCCTGCGGTGTCACGGGCCGAAATCGACTCCCTAAAAGTGAAAATCACATGTCAAAACTAAGCGCCTCCTTCGCCCGAATCCGACCGTGGTTTTTTCACATCCTGATTTGGTCGCTTCTCCTGTCGTTTCCCTTCAGCCATGCGTTGTCGGACGATCCGGAAGGCCTGACCGAACTGATCTTCCGGTCGGTACTGATAATCCTGGTCTTCTACCTCAACTATTTCGTTTTGGTTCCCAGGCTCCTTTTAAAAAAACGGCTCGGCCTTTACATTCTTAGTATCGCCGGCCTTATCGCATGCATGACCTACATCACGTTGCAGTCGGATGTTGTTCCGGCCGCCGGCCCGATCCGCGCACTGCCACTGCGGTACCAGCAGGCGTTAGAGGAAGATGTGGTCTTTCGGCTTATTCCGCCGCTGGTAGTGCTGCTGCTCCATTTAACGGCCAGCACCGTATTTCGCGTCTATATCGAATGGCGCAAGGTCTACCAGCACCAACGCCAGATTGAGATTGAGAAGAAACGGGCGGAGTACAATTTCATGAAAGCGCAACTTAACCCGCACTTCCTGTTTAATTCACTTAACGCCATCTTCTCACTGGCTATTTCAAAATCGGAACACACGTCGGATGCGGTCATGAACCTGTCAGAGCTAATGCGTTACATGATTTATGACTCAGACCGCGCCGTTATCCGGCTGCAGGACGAGCTGCGCTACATTGAAAACTACATAAGCCTGCAACGGCTGCGGATCGGCACCCATAATCACATCACCTTTGAAGTAGAAGGGGAAGTAGACGGAATCGTTTTACCGCCGCTGCTTTTCATCTCGTTTATCGAAAACGCATTCAAATACGGCCCGATGGTCGGATCTCCGGGAAAAATTCAAATAAACTTCAGGGTCGTGGCCGACCAAATCGTTTTCAGGGTCGTCAACACCGTAAACGAACTGAAGCCGATAAAGGGCAGTTCCGGAATCGGACTGGAAAATACAGTGGCGCGTATCAACCACTTATTTCCCGGACGAAACACGCTTACCATCACACACCAAGACCGGCTTCATACCGTCGAGCTTACACTTGAACTCGGTAATTCATAGCTTGATACGATCAAAGAACGCTTTTCGATAACTTTCGCCAAGCGGGATGCGTTCGTCCGAAATCAGGATTCGGTTTCGTTGTACGCCAACAATGTGGGAGATGTTCACGACGTACGAATTATGGACCCGCATAAAATAGTAGGGGGGAAGCTTCTCCAGCATATTCTTAAAGTTCGACAGCACCAGTACCGGCTTTCCTGACACCAGGAATATTTTAAGGTAATCACCCATTCCGCGGATGAAGGTTATATCCTGTATTTCAATCCGAATTCCACCCTCACTTGCCTTTACGAATATGAAAGGCACTTTCGTATCATCCGGGGCCGGCAAATAGTGGGTTTCAGGCGACATACGCTTCAGCTTCCCAATCGCTCTAAGAAACCGGGCAAACCCGATCGGCTTTACCAGATAGTCGGTGGCGTCTAAATTAAAGGCGTCTAGGGCATATTCAGGGTAGGCCGTCGTGATGATAACCTCCGGCTTCCGTTTCAGCAGCTGTAACAGCTCCGCGCCATTGAGCGTAGGCATGCTCATGTCGAGGAACAATAC
>DATGXZ010000088.1:0-3033 GCA_035298445.1 Flavobacterium sp. | reverse complement strand
CGGAAGTTGTCGAAGGTCATGATGAGGCGGTTTTCCTCGTCGGACGGGTTAGGATACAGGATCCGGCTGATCTCGTCGTTGATGAGGCGGAAAAAGACACCGGCGGTGAGCGATCCTTTTTCGAGCATACGGGTGTAGTTGACTTCGAGCGAGTTGGTAAACTGCGGGTCAAGGCTTGGGTTACCGACAGAGATGATGCGGGACGTACTGAACTCGGGCAGGCGCGTGGTCTGTTCGAGGCTCGGACGGTCGACGCGGCGGCTGTAGCTCATCTGCCAACTGTTTTTTTCGCTGGGCGTATAGGTGAGATAGGCAGAAGGGTAGACGGTGATATAGTCGTCTTTGAAATCGGTGTTGCCGTTGTAGATGGCCTTTACTTTGTAGCTTTCGAAGCGGGCCCCGATCTGGTAGCTGAATTTGTCGAACCGCTGGCCGTAAGTGGCATAGGCGGAGTAAATATCGAAATCGTAAGAAGTAACCGCATTCGGGATAAGGACACCTGTAGTGCGGAAGACGTTCGATGAGCGCATGAGACGGGCTTCGGCGCCGAGTTCGAGCGTCGATTTCTCGCTGAGCGGGTTCACGTAGTCGACGTTGGCCGTTTTCCCGACACGTACTTCGCGTTTGAAGTCGTTGTAGGCAGCGATTGGGCTGGCAGCGGTTGGACGGAAGGTGATATCCTGCAATTCTTTCGATTCGTTGAAGTTCAGTTCGACATCAAGGGTTTCTCCTTCCTTCTTAAACAGGTGTTTGTAGGCGGTGTTGTAGATCTGGTTGTCGTTCTGACTGTCGTAGATATCATAGCTGCTGTAATTTTCAGCCGTGTTGGGAAAGCCATAGAAGCTGTCGATGTAACCAATGCCGCGCGCGAAATTTTGTGTGGTATACGCAGAGATGGTATTGCGGTCGTCGATGTAGAAATCCATGCCGCCTTTGAGCAGGTGGCTTTTGTTTTTGTTGACGATGTCAAACGCCTGGATATTGTCCTGGTCTTCGCGGATGACCTCGCCATCGTTGAACTGGTTTCCGAAGTTGTTGCCGTAGGTAGCGAAGAAGTTGACCTTTCCGGTGCGGAAGTTCATGTCGAGTGAGTTGTTGATCTTGGGCGTCACAGCCACGGTCACGCCGGTATTCAGGCTGGCGTTGAAGCCGTCATTGGCGTTTTTGTGGAGGACGATGTTGATGATGCCCGACATCCCTTCCGGGTTGTATTTCGCGCTCGGGTTAGTGATGAGTTCGATCTTTTTGATGGAAGTAGATGGAATTTGTTTCAGTAGGGTCGCCGCGTCGATGTTAGTCGGACGTCCGTCCACGAGGATACGCACGTTTTCGTTGCCGCGAAGCGATATTTTTCCGTCCTGGTCGACGTTTACCGATGGGATGTTGCCCATGATTTCAGATGCTGTGGCTCCGGCAGTGGTGAGGTCACGACCTACATTGATAACTTTACGGTCGAGTTTTTGTTCGATGGTAGAACGTTCCGCTACGACGGTAACATCATTGAGCATGACGGCGTCTTCTTCAAGGACGATGTTGACGTTAACCGTTTTCTGCGCGGTGAGGTCAGCTGTTAGTGTTTGTGCCTTAAACCCCATGAACTGGATGTCTACAGTGTATGTTTTGGGCTCAAGGTTCGGGATTTCGAACTTACCGTTGTCGTCGGTGATACCGCCGGTGACGATTTTTCCGTCGAGTTTGAGGGAGATGGTCACATAGGACAGGGGTTGTTTCGTTTTGTCGGTCACGGTTCCGGTGATGCTACCGGTTTTTTGGGCGGATAGTGGAAGGGCAAAGGCGAGGACCAACAACAGTAAGCAATGTTTCATGAAATGTCTTTTTGAGTATTTTTTAACGCAGACAAGACTTCTTTTACCCCAAGTTGTTACACGGAAGAGGCGTTAAAAAAGAAAAGGCTCCAAATGGAGCCTTTTACTTTCATAAGTGTCAAACGATTACCGCACGAGCGAGAAGTGTGATCGGTATTCGCGCGGAACGCCATTTTCGACATAGCTGACAATAAACCAGTAGTCATCTGCAGGAAGCGGGTTTCCGTTTACAGTGCCGTCCCATCCTGGTCCGTCGGTGGTCATGGTTTGCAATAGTTTGCCATAACGATCGTAGATGGTGATGTTGGCTGTCTGGCCCGCGAGCCCTGGAATGCGGTAGGTATCGTTGATACCATCGCCGTTAGGCGTAAAATACTTCGGATTGTACACCGTCTGCACTGCAATTGGGAAGGCGGCGCTACCGCAACCATTCGGATCGATAACCGTGATTTCGTGCCATCCTTCGGTTACACCGGTGAAGGTGAAGGTCGTAGCGTTGGCTGGAACGCTTGGGACCGGTTCAGAACCGTCAATTGAGTAGAGGAATTCTCCAACAGTACCCGGAATTGGTGTTACGTTCACGACCACCGTTTGGTTGTCACTGAAGTAACCGGTAGTTACGTCGATTTGAACGTCCTGTGGTTTACCTGACTGGATAACAGTAAATGGGATCGCACCGGAATCGCAAGCAGTAAGTCCATTGACCGTCGTTGTGATATACAAATTATAATCACCTGGAGTGGTCGTTGTGAAATTCGGTGATGTGCTAACCGTCGCACCTGAGGCATCCTGCCAGTCAAAGGTGTAGTATTGCGACGAATAACCACTTACCACATATGCTGGCGTGACAGTACCCGTTTCGCTGTCGATACATATCGGATCTTCAATTACCAATTTATCGCCTGTCGGCTGCGGTATCGGAAGTAGTTGGATAAGTGTCGGCGTTGAGAAACAGGATGGAGTCACAATGTTGGTAACCACAGCATAGATGTTCTCTGGGTAGGCTCGCGCCGCAGTGTCACCATTCGGACCAGCGTCGGTAGTAATGGCATCCGTGCGGAGGGTGGCGTTTTGCAGGTTATCGTAGTACGATACTTCGTAATCGGTAGCACTTTGTGAGCCCAGTACGGTGGCAGTCAGGCTATCGAGATCAAAATCATAATTTCCGTCGCCATCGGTGTCGCAGACCGTCGTCAAGTTCGCCGGT
>DATGXZ010000087.1:0-2205 GCA_035298445.1 Flavobacterium sp. | reverse complement strand
ATAAAATCAATGAGAAAAGCGCGCCGGTTATCGGCAAGGTCGATGCCATACTGGTGCAACCTGACGGGCAATTGGAAGCCGGTGCCGACCACCGGGGGGATGACGCCGCGGCCGGGTTTTGAAGAGGGGTTGAGTTTTGGGTTTTGAGTTGGAGGGATCCACGCGACAAAAAAACACTGTGGACTGTCAACTGTAAACTGTAAACTGTAAACTGTCAACTATCAACCCTGAACTGTCGGTATGGCATCGTTGGTACGACCGGTTGATTGTACGAAACGTACTGCTCCGCTGAAGCCAATCTGTCACATTCACATGCATTATCCATGCTTTATCTACGCTTTATCTATGCAGTATCCATGCAGTATCCCTGTATAGCGGCGTCTGCACAAGGCGAGACAAACGATACAGCACACCACAATCCTGATTTTACCGTTTTAGTCACGATTCACTTTTACGATCGGACATGTCGAAAGTTATTATTGCAGATAGGTTTTTAGACGAATTAAACGTGTTGGACGCCCAAATCAGGGCGTTGAACGACCAAAAGATCCGTTTGCTTCTGAGGGCGCTGGGTATAAAATTGTCATCAAAGGAGATGGGGCATATGCTTACCTGGGAGCTGATTTGCGTAGCCGTCCCGGACCGTCAGATGGCTGTTCAACTGAACAAATTATCAGCGTATGTTCCCCATCTTCTTTTTGTGGTGGATCCAGACAAAGAGTTATTCGAGTTTTGGCGGGGGTATAAGGGGAGACGGGTTTGGAAGGAACGGTGACGGCGCAACGATTCGAATTTGTCGTATGATTAAAGAATAACTATTATAATCAACGATTCAATCCGGCGAAAAACTCCTCCGTCTTTCGGCTATCAACCTACCGCAACTTCTCCAACATCTCATCCGTCAGCGGTTCCGAACTGTTGCCGTAGCCGTTGACCAATACGCCTTTCAGTTGGTATTTCTCTGACGAAATGGCGTAGAGGATGCTTTCGTCATCGGGGTCGGTGTTGGCATCGAAGCGGAACGATTTGTCGATGTGGAATTCATCGTGGAAAATCTTGTACTCGCCGTTGCGGCATTCGAGGCAGTTTTGTTTGAGGTTGAAGTCTTCGGTATAACCCTGTGCGCGAAGGGCGCCGATGGCTTCTACAAGGTTGCTGTAATTCTCGGGGGCTTTCCGGATGTAGGTCAGGGCGCCCGATGGACATTTGTCGATGGTCTGCATGATGTGTTCGGACGAATCGGCTTCGGGTTTGATCCAGGGTTGGGTTTTGGGCTGGAAGACGTTCGGGCTGTTCCGGACGCAATTGCCTGAGTGGATGCAAAGACCGGCCTGCCACACGATGGTGATATCGCCGTTGCTGTATTCTTTCCTGATGTTGTTTTTATCCATGGCGAAGGGTTTTAGAGGACGTCTTGTATGTCGGGCGTCTTTTTGAATACACTATTGGCAAACGGGCACAGCGGGATGATCGAGATTTTCTTATCGCGGGCCATGTTCACGGCGCCCATTACGAGTTGTTTCCCCACGTTCTTGCCGCGCAGCACATCGCTGACTTCGGTGTGGTCGATGATGATCCGGTCGGTGCCGGCCCAGGTGTAGGTCATTTCAGCCAGGGTCTTGCCGTTTTCGGCGACAAAAAAGCGGCCTTTGGTGCCATTGTCTTCGTGTTGTATGTCCATATTTTAGGTAGTAGTTTGAATGGTGATCTGGTTTTCCAGGATTTTCGATACCGGGCACTTTTTCGCGATGACGATCAGGCGCTCGATGGTGGCGGGATCCGACACGCCCGGAAATGCGAGTTGTCGTGTGATGACGGTGTGCGTATCGGTGTCGTGGTACATATTCAGCGTCACCCGCATTTCGGGGATGTCCCATTGTTTGCGGTCGACATACATCCGCAGCGTCGACAGCGTACAACCCGCCAGCGACGCGAGTAAGGTCGTATAGGGATTGGGCCCAAGGTCACGTCCGCCGATCTTCTCGGGTTCGTCCATGATAAGCGTGCCGTTCCGCCAGGCGACGGAAACATAATATTTCTGCAGGCCAATCGAGGCCTCAAGGTCTTTTTCGAGTAACGTGGTTGGCATAAGCGTGGATGTAATGGGAGGCAGTCCGCCGCCGTATAAAAGTAGGAAATTAAGTCGTTGCCCTGACACGTCACTTTTTAACACCTCGTTACCACATCCAATCGTCGACTTTACCG
>DATGXZ010000086.1:0-1717 GCA_035298445.1 Flavobacterium sp. | reverse complement strand
ATCGGTCGGTATTGGCTTTACGTCGGGTACCACGACCAAGAAAGAAGCATTGGCGAAGATCCGGCGCTTTCTGAGCGAACATTATCCGGCTTTTGAAATCGACGAGGAGAAGTCGTATGCCGCCACCATCCCCTACACCGTCGACTGGATCCCTGAGAACCTGCAGGGCGACGACTGGGCTCTCATCGGCGACGCCGGTGGTTTCACGGATGCTATCACGGGGGAAGGAATTTACTATGCGTTCCGGTCGGCGGAGCTACTGGCCGAACAACTTATAGCCGGCACCCCCGCCTCCTATTTCAACGCCACCCGTCCCATACGGAGAGAGTTGGAAATGGCCTGCCGCATCGCTGATCGTTTTTACCAACCCCGTACACTTGAATGGATGGTCACAGTGTGCCGCCGAAGCGCCTTCATGCGACGGCTGATCGCCGACATGATCCTGGGGCACGAGTCGTACCACAATCTCAAGCCGACCCTGAAGCGTCATAAATGGACCGTCATGCGGCAATTGTTCTGGGGAATGTTCTTTCCTTATAAACCTAAGGCAGCGGGCAAGGAAGCCGCGACCGCAGCGTGATCCACTACCGTCGCACGCACCGACCCGTCGTCGTCGATATGGGTGAGTTCAACACGCACCAATGTGTTCGCTAATTCCGGATTCCACGGAAGTTTCACCCGTACGTAGTTCTCGGTAAAGCCGTAGATGTAGCCTTCCTTATTTTCGTCTTCAAACAGCACAATCCGTTGGGTGTTGAGCTGGCTTTCGTAGAACGCCCGACGTTTCTTGACCGATAAACCCCGTAGCATCTTGCTGCGTTTCGCCCGTACATTCGTCGGCACCACGCCGTCCATTTCAGCCGCTTCGGTATTGTCGCGTTCGGAATAGGTGAAAACGTGCAGATACGAAATATCCAGTTCGTTCAGGAAATGATAGGTTTCGAGAAAATGGTCGTCCGTTTCGCCCGGAAACCCTACGATGACATCCACACCGATACAGGCGTGCGGCATCACCTCGCGGATTTTCGCCACCCGTTCGGCATAAAGTTCCCGCAGGTAGCGGCGTTTCATCTTCTTCAATATGTCGTTACTCCCCGATTGCAGCGGGATATGGAAATGCGGCACGAAAGTACGGCTCTGCGAAACGAAGTCGATGGTTTCGTTTTTCAGCAGGTTCGGCTCAATTGACGAAATCCGGAGGCGCTCGATGCCGGCCACCTGGTCAAGCGCCTGCACCAGTTCCAGAAAGGTATGCTCGTGGCGTTTGTTGCCGAATTCACCTTTGCCATAGTCGCCGATGTTCACACCCGTCAGCACGATCTCGCGAATACCCTGGGCTGAAATCTCGGCGGCATTCTGCAACACATTTTCCATGGTGTCAGAACGCGAAATCCCTCGGGCAAGCGGAATCGTACAATAGGTGCATTTGTAGTCGCATCCGTCCTGCACTTTCAGGAACGCGCGCGTGCGGTCGCCAATAGAGTAGCTTCCCACATAAAAATCCGCATCGGCAATCTCGCACGAATGCACTTCTCCGTGGTCATTCTTTGACAGGTCGTGGATATAATCGGTAATCTTGAACTTCTCGGTCGCGCCCAATACTAGGTCAACGCCGTCAACCGCCGCCAATTCCTCAGGCTTCAGCTGTGCATAACAACCCACCGCGGCAACGAAGGCTTTATCGTTCAATTTGAGCGCTTTACGCACCACCTGTTTG
>DATGXZ010000085.1:0-4734 GCA_035298445.1 Flavobacterium sp. | reverse complement strand
AAGTGCAGTACGGCTTCCTGGATTGATACGGGAAACCTTCCTTTATCCGCACTCACTTTGGCAAGTCTTTGTATTTTTGTTGACAGCACCAGTCCACATGCACGAACAGCTTATCACCTATATTGAAGAACGCTTGGAACGCCCCCTGGGGGACGACGATATTTCGTGTATCAAAGAGGCTTTTGTCATACGGAAGTTACGCCGGCACCAATACCTGCTTCAACAAGGCGACGTGTGTAATTGGGCGGGGTTTATCGTTAAGGGGGCCCTACGCCTGTATTCGGTTGACGAAACTGGGCGCGAGAACGTATTGGGGCTGATGATCGAAAACTGGTGGGCCGGCGATCGCGAGAGTTTTTTAAACGGAACGCCATCTCCCTATTCGATAGACGCGCTTGAACCGACCGAAATGCTGTTGGTCAACAAAGAAGCACACCTCGCGAAACTTCAGGATCGGCCATTCATGAAAGAACTGATACGTATCCTCACCGAACGACAAGCCATCCAACTCCTGCGTCGCGTACATACGACCAAAACCATGACCGCCGAACAACGGCTGGCGGATTTGGAAAACACCTATCCGGAGTTTTTGCAACGCTTCCCGCAGCGGCTGCTGGCATCCTATCTGGGTATGACAAAGGAAACCTTCAGCCGGGTCAAGGCCAGCTCGATTCGTCAGGGCAGCACACCAAAACGTTGACATAGGTCAACCCTTTTTCTTACGATACGCTATTCGCGCGACTGCGTGCAATCGCGCAACTTTGCGATGCTATCACATAATCAAAAAGAGATGACATCGCAACAAAACACTTCCAAAACACACAATATCGCCCTATGGGTGGCTCAGGTCCTCGTTGCACTCACCTTCCTGATGGGCGGCGCAATGAAACTCGGGCAGCCCATTGAAGCCCTTTCTGCCCAATTACCCTGGACCGGAGACGTGAACCCAATACTGGTGCGTATACTCGGCGGTATCGACGTTCTCGGCGGACTCGGACTGCTGCTGCCACATTTCCTGAAAAAACCACAACTGACTGCCTGGGCCGCTTACGGCGGACTGCTGCTCATGGTAAGCGCCATCGTTTTCCACCTTTTGCGTGGAGAAAGCAACGTAATCGGGTTCAACATTTTCCTGATTGTATTACTGGGGCTGATTGCATGGGGCCGCCGCAACAGCTAGCAGCCCATCAAAAACGGCCCCATCACGAAACACCTACTGTTCTCCCAGTTGGTTGCCTACGCACTGTAGGGAAAGCGCGGTTGGTTACCGCGCTTTTTTTGTTTGGGGTGCTCATATGCCCTAGAAATACGTTTGCAACTTGTGCAAGATTATATGAGAATGCTGTAAAAGTTCGAGAGGTGTTGAGTGGGAAATTTACAAAAAAAGCATGCTCCATCCCGACACTGAAATACGTTTTATAAATGAGTCTGTTGGCTACGGTGTAGTGGCAACACGCCCGATCCCAAAAGGCACCATTACTTGGGTGCAGGATCCACTTGACCGTGTCTTCTCACCTTTGGAAGTCGCCCGCCTGCCCGCCATGGCCAAACGTGCCCTCGACACCTATGGCTTCCGAAATGCCCTGGGCGAAACCGTCCTGTGTTGGGACGCTGCCAAATACGTCAACCATAGCTTCCGCCCCAGTTGCTTCTCAACGGCCTATGATTTTGAGATGGCCATACGCGACATAGCGCCCGGCGAACAGTTGACAGATGACTACGGCTACCTCAACGTGGCGACCCCCTTCCACCCGGTCGACGAAGGCACCGAACGAAAGGTCGTGTACCCGGATGACCTGTTCCACTTTTACGCCGAATGGGATGCCCTGCTCCACAAAAACCTGCACCACCTCTTCCGCGTACCCCAGCCCTTGTCGGCCCTGTTGCCCGCCACCACACAAAAAGAGTTGTCGCTGCTCGAACGCGAGCCGGGTGCTATGCGCTCCATCCTTGGTTGCTGGTATCCGGAAGGCGTTGCCCGATGAGAATGCACTGTTAAAAATTAAAAATTGCTGAGATAGAGCGTGTTAATTTTCTTAGTAACTTGCGTAAAAAACAAACCACTATGAAAAAATTCTACGCTTTCTTTTTATTGGCGGGGTTAATGGCCAACGCCCAATCTCCGGGTTACAGCGTTACCAGCATTCCGCACCAGATGTACGACGCGGCCACGACGGTGCAGTATAACAACGACGACATCTATTCGGGTGTGATTTCGCTTCCCTTTTCTTTCCAGTTCTACGGAGTTGACTACCAGAACATCGTGGTGAGTTCAAACGGCTACCTCTCGTTCAACACCAACTATGCGAACCAATACTCTGAATGGAACATCAGCTTTCCGATCCCAAACACACTGTTTCCGTTTAAGAACGCTATTTTGGGTGTCTACCACGATCTCTACAACAACACGGGCGCGGGAAACTACCTCACCGGCGTTACTGGCGTAGCGCCCTATCGCAAATTCGTCATCGTTTTCAAGAACGTGCCGCAATTCTCCTGCCCCAACAACCTGTCGTACACCGAAATCATACTGTATGAAACGACTAACCTCATCGACATACAGGTGCAAAGCAAACCACTTTGCGCGGGTTGGAACAGCGGCAAAGCGGTATTGGGTGTTCTAGATGCAACCGGCACACAGGGAACGGCGGCCCCTGGACGTAATACCGCATCATGGGCAGCTGAAAACGAAGGATGGCGCTTTTCAACAGTGTCACCGTCACAGCCGATTTCCTACACAGTATGCAACTCAGCCGTAACCGGGCCGCTTTTCTCAACCGAGAACCTCGCCACCGGCGTGTTGGCCAACGCCACTTTTTTCTATTCGGAGATCGACGCGATGTCGAATACAAATCCTGTCACACAACCTAATTTCTTTGCCGAGCAATTGCCACTTACGCTGTATGCGCTGTTGAACAACGGCACGCCTACGGTGTTGACCGTCAACCTGTCGGCCATCGATTGTGGAACGGATGTCGATAACGACGCGGTAGATACAGCCGACGAAGACGTCAACGACGATGGCAACCTCGCCAACGATGATACAGATGGCGATGGTATTCCGAATTATATGGACGATGACGACGATGGCGACCTCGTGCTCACCAATGTAGAATTAATCGTCTTGGGTGGTCGCACCGCTGACTATCTCGATACCGATAACGATTCGATCCCTGACTACCTCGACATCGACGATGACGGCGATGGTATCAGTTCGATAAACGAAGATTATAACAACAACGGCAACCTTGCTGACGATGACCTGAACGCGAATGGTATTCCGGACTATCTGGATAACGCGGCGCTGGGACTCGATCCTTTGGTAGCCGAGGCCTACGGACTCACGGTTTATCCAAACCCCGTAACGGACTATGTACGCTTCAGCACCGTCCGTGATCTCAATGTGCGCACGGCACGTATCATCACACTCGACGGTCGCGTTGCTTCTGCGTCGTTCCAGAAACTGGATGCCACGACCTATGAATTGGGCACATCTGCGCTCGCTTCCGGCACCTACCTGCTGTTGATTGAATCGGAAGGAAAGACGTTTGCACGGAAAATCTTGAAATAACATACGTGCCGTAACCCGACACCGTCCCGACATAAAGAGTACCCGCCCTCACCCGGCGGGTTTCTTTTTTCTTAAAATCAAACCCCTAAATGCTTCGGAAACCCGCAGCCTCACAGAATTTTTGAACGATAATTAACAGCTGCTCAACAACCCTAACCCCTTACGGCTCTTATCTTTGTACAAATATCTCGGCATGGAAACGGCAAAGAAAACCGGACGAAAAAAACAGACGTGGACAGCAGATGAAATACTCGCCGCCTACATGGAACGGGTAGCGGGAGAAGCCACACCCTTTAAAACCACCGTGCAGTTCTGTCAGGCGGCCCAGATTCCGGAATCGGCCTTCTTCGAGCATTTTGGTTCGTTGGAAGACCTTCCGCATACCGTGTGGACGCGTTTTTTTGAGAATGCCCAATCCATTCTGTCGAACGATGCGTCTTTTGCCACCTACAGTGGGCGCGACAAATTGCTTACACTCTACTTCACCCTGTTTGAGATCTTTGCCCTGAACCGCGGTTACATCCTGTATGTGCTGAAAGAGAACAAGGAAGGCCTGGCCAATCTGGCGCAACTCCGTGGCTTCCGTAAGGAATTCCTCGAGTATGTCAAGACCTTTGTTTCGGAAACGTCAGGCGAAGCGCAACAGAAATGGCAGAAATACCGCCAGCCGATTTATGCGGAAGGCGCTTGGGTACAGTTCCTCTTCATCCTGAAATTCTGGCTTGACGACCGGTCAAAAGGGTTCGAGAAAACCGATATCCTCATCGAAAAATCAGTGAATACCGCAGCCACACTGCTAGACACCCAACCACTCGAAAATCTGTTCGATCTCGGCAAGTTCCTCTGGAAAGAACGCCGTTGACCCTTACCTACCCCTTACTATGAAAACACTTGACCATATTCCCACCGGTAAACTCGAGCGGGCTGGAAAACTTGTGAAAACCGGCCTCAAAGTGGGCGGCAATTACGTCGCTTATTATGGTGAAAAACTGATCAACCCGTCGCTCACCCGGGAAAAACTGGACGAAAATAACGCGGGTGACATCTACGACGGACTCAAGCAGATGGTCAGTTCGAGATTGACTGAGGCTTTCTTGTTGAGTTTTTCGACCACTTCTTCCACACTCAAAAGGTAGTGGTCATTTGAATTGATAATCCCGAAG
>DATGXZ010000084.1:0-2773 GCA_035298445.1 Flavobacterium sp. | reverse complement strand
TCATCGACGAAGCGCATTACAATTCGTTCCGCAAGATGTTGTCGTCTTTCAAAAAGGCGTTCATCTTGGGAGTGACCGCTACGCCACTAAGCTCGAACATCCGCCTTCCGATGTATGAAAACTACGATGAACTGATCGTAGGTGACTCCATCGCGTCGCTGATTTCAAAAGGTTTTTTGGCAAATGCCATTACGTATACGTATGACGTTGGTTTGACCTCGCTGAAGGTCGGCATCAATGGTGATTATACCGTTAGCTCATCGGATGAACTCTATATGGGTATTGCGATGCAGGAGAAGTTGTTGCACGCCTACACCGAACAGGCGGTGGGCACGAAGACACTCATCTTCAACAACGGTATTCGTACCTCGTTATATGTTTTGGATACCTTCCGGACGGCCGGTTATCCCATCCGACACCTGGATAATACGAGTTCGCCCGAAGAACGACGGGATATACTGTCGTGGTTCCGGCAAACACCGGATGCGATTCTCACATCGGTCGGCATCCTGACGACAGGTTTCGATGAACCCACGGTAGAGACCATCATATTGAACCGCGCTACAAAGTCGTTGACGTTATATTTTCAGATGATCGGACGGGGATCGCGTAAGCTGCCGCACAAAGACACCTTCAAGGTCATTGATTTGGGTAATAATGCGGCCCGTTTCGGGCTCTGGCAGGATCCGGTAGACTGGCAGCGAATTTTCCGTTCGCCTGAATTTTACCTGGAAAACCTGCGGGATGATTCCGAAATCGAGATGCACTTCCGTTACCGCATGCCGGATCATGTGCGTGCCAAATTCGCACTGACCCCCAACGTCGACTTCGACATTGAAGAAGAATACCGGCAGGCCGTACACCAAAACCTCCGCCCGAAAACGGTCATCGACCGCTCGATCGAACAGCACGCCGCTATGTGTGTCGACAACACCGACGACCTTCGTGAAGCCCGACTGCTGTCAAAAGACCTGTTAGAGGACATCGAATCACGCGTGCGCCGGTTCTGTCACTGCATGCCGAACTATACCAAAAATTACCGCGACTGGCTTTTCGAAGACTACAAACAACGTTTGACGGTGGAGATTGGCAAGAAATACCGCGAGAAAATCTTCCGGGAAGAGGAAAGTGTGTAGAAGTAGTCAGTAGTTGGTGGTTGGTAGACGATACCCGCTCAGGGACTCAGGGACTCTCATGCTCAGGGACTTTCCAAAAAAACGCCCCCATCACTGGAGGCGCCCAAAAAACATGTTTTTGAATCACTAAAAAACCACTTCCGTGTTCACGTGGAGGTTTTTGATAGCATAGGAATTCGTGCGGTCACACATCGGCAACAGCGTCAAAGATAGACGACGGATATGCCGCCTGAAATACGGCATTATGCGTATATTTAGGAGTTAGGGGTTAGGGGTTAGGGGTTAGGAATTAGGAGAGGGGAGAGAGGAGAGAGGAGAGAGGAGAGAGGAGTGGGGTAAGCCCTTTTGAAATTTCGTCCTTCGGTGAAGGAAGTTGGCCTATTGCAAAAAGTAGACTTTCGAAATCTTGCCGTTTTCGACGACATAAATGACGGTACCGTCGATGGTTTTATCATTGAACTGCACGTGTTCCTGATCGATGACACGGTTGCCATCCACAATGCGGTTGACGATCTCGCAATGAAGGTTGGTTACTTGGCTGAACATAGGCCCGTATTCGCTGCGCATCGTGTCTTTTCCCTTGAACTCGAGTTTATCGGCGAAGGTGTATACTTCAACGTCATCCGAATAGGTATCCAAAAACGCGTCAATATTCCGGAGGTTGTAGGCGTTCACCTGTCGCTGCACGAGCTCTTCCGGCGTTTCAATCGCAAGCTCTTTCACCGTTGACGATAGGCCATTGTGGAACACGAGGTCAATAGCGTCCAGCGCGTTGAGTGATTGGGTTGGGTCGGCGTTTAGGAGTAACAAATTCGCCCGTCTCCCGACCGCCACGGTGCCGAAGTCGGTTTCTTTGGCGAGAGCCATGGCCCCGTTGCGGGTAGACGCTTCCAGTATCGTCCAGTTCGAAAGTCCTGCTTCCTGCATGCGGCGCAGTTCCGTGCGATAGGAAGCGGCGTGGAGTGTCCCGATATTACCTGCATCGGTTCCAGAGGCGATCCGCACGCCGCCGTCTGCCAGCTTCTTGAGGTTTCGGGCCATGATGCCCCGTTGTTTTTTGGACTTCTCCAATTGTTTGGCATCCCGGAAATAGTTTTGGTAGCCTTTGATCAGGGCGGTATCCGGCAGATGGCGCAGGTCAAACAAAGAACCCAATGCGAAGGGATCGCTTTTCGCTATTTTCTCCCTTGAAAAGGCGAGGGTTTGTGCGAAGGTGTTATCATAACCATCGCCGACCGTAAGTGTCGGACAAAGCACGATCTTTTTGTCTTTCAGCAACTTGACGAAACCATCGCTGATGTCTTCGTCTTCGATGCTGTGCACGAGGAAGTCACACCCGCTCTCTACCGCGAGTTGGGCGGTGATGCGTTCGGTGGCGTGCACGGCCACGCGTATGTGATTTGCGTGGGCTTCTTCAATAATGTCCTGCACAACCGGCTGGTACTTGCGGGCGCCCGCTTCTGCCCCTGTTCCGTCGACGTCGGCGATATACCATATCTTGATAAAGTCGGGACGATGCGGCAGCTGTTCGCGCACCATCTGGCGGCCTTCCTCAGGTGTCAGCGCCAGGCGGAAGGGTTCATCAGCGCCTAATCCTTTGAAGGGCTCCGGTTCGTACGTTGTAATGAGCGGCCCCG
>DATGXZ010000083.1:0-7385 GCA_035298445.1 Flavobacterium sp. | reverse complement strand
CGGCGGAAAACTCCTCTATTGCGAAAGCCTGACCGAAGTCCGTGAGCATTTCCTCGACATTCTGGAAGAAAACGACTGGTTTGAATCAGAAGTGATGTGCTTCGAACCCAAATTGTTCAGTATGCTCGACGAGAACAAACTCGTCTACACTAAACCGGAAAACCCGACCTTCTTGCTGGCCAGTTGTGAAAACCTGATTGCAGATGAAGGTTCGGTGCTTTTTTCGTCCAACCAAATCAAGCAGAAAAAACCGCAGGAACTTCCTGTAAACATCGTCATACTAGCCACTACCAGCCAGATTGTCCTGAGTAAAAGCGATGGACTGCGCGAAATCAAGAAGCGCTACGAAAAGGATTATCCGACCAACATCACGACGATCAAATACTTCGAAAAAGCCAAGGAAGAGGACTTCCTGCATTACGGAAGCGCGGCGAAGAACCTCTACCTCCTGCTTTTAGAAGACCAGTAAGATGAACGAGACGCTGAAGCGGTCGCTATCGGGAGCGGTCTATATCGGTTTACTGATTGGCTGCCTACTGTATTCGCGCGAATCGTTTCTCGTTCTTTTTGGGATTTTCCTCCTTATATCGGTTTGGGAATTCTGTGCACTCGTATCGCTGCACCGCGCCCTTCCACTGCTGCTAGCCGGTTCTTTATACGGCGTAAGTGCCTGGTTCCTCCTCTCCAAAACACCATTCGACAATCGTTTCTACTACTCGGTTCTCGGCATTTCATTGGCCTCCTGCCTGATGTTGTTCCAGTTCCTTTTTACAAAGAAGGAATGGAATGCTACACCCCTATTTCGGTATACCTCGCTGATCGGTTACCTGATTGGACCGTTTTTGCTGATGGCGCGGATTCCGATTTATGGAGACACGTATGCATTTCGGATTATCATTGGCTATTTTATCATTATCTGGACCAACGACACCTTCGCGTATCTCGTGGGGAAATCCATCGGGAAGCACAAACTGTTTGAGCGCATTTCGCCAAAGAAAACCATCGAGGGTTTCCTGGGTGGCTTGTTCTTTTCGCTACTGGCCGCCTACCTGATTACCCGTTTCCTTATCCATCCCGTGCCCTCCGTATTCAACGAACGCTGGCTGCAGTGGACGTTCACGGCCCTTATCCTAAGTGTCTTCGGCACCATTGGGGATTTAGTTGAATCAAAATTCAAGCGATTGGCCGGCGTAAAAGACAGCGGTCGTATCATGCCGGGCCACGGTGGTGTGTTGGATCGACTTGATAGTATTATCTTTGCAACACCATTCGTCTATCTGTTTTACCAAATATTGGACTATGTTCTTCAAATTCCATAAGGAAGGTTCGAAAATCATCCTCATCGCCGTTACGATTACCGTTGCGGTTGTCCTGGCTACCGACAGCCTCATCCATTTGCGCTGGCTGCAAGTGACGGTCGACCTGACTGCGCTTGCTTTCCTGATTATCGTATTGCAGTTCTTCCGCAATCCGAACCGCAGCATACTTGTAAACAATAAAAACGTAACAGCACCGGTTGACGGCAAAGTCGTTGTCATCGAGGAGGTCTTCGAGAAGGAATACTTCAAGGATACACGCCTGCAGGTATCAATTTTCATGTCGCCTATCAACGTGCACGTAACGCGCTTTCCCGTAAGCGGAAAGGTGTTGTTCAGCAAATACCATCCGGGGAAATTCCTGGTGGCATGGGATCCGAAATCAAGTGAGGAAAATGAACGCACGACGATCGTAGTCGAAAATAAGGTCTGGGGACCTATCCTTTACCGCCAGATTGCAGGTGCCCTGGCCAAACGCATTGTGAATTATGCAGTGGAAGGCATGGATGTAGTGCAGGGAGAAGACGCCGGATTCATCAAGTTCGGGTCGCGTGTGGATGTGTTTCTGCCGGTCGGTACGAAAGTGAACGTACAACTCGGCCAGACGGTGAAAGGAAACGTGACGATTTTAGCGAACCGCGACTAATGGACGACAAAGAACTGGAAATGCGCTTCAGGGACGCTGTTGATGTCGCCTACAACCTGCCGGAAGGGTCACTGGCTCCCGATGTGCAGTTGCGGTTGTACGCATTTTACAAGCAGGCTACGCACGGGGCGCCCGACTACCGACCCGCTTCCGAATCGAACCTGCGCACCGCTTTCAAAGCGAATGCCTGGTTGCAGATCAGCTATTTATCTCCGGAGGACGCCATGCGACACTATATTGAAATGGTCGATGAAATCATCAAGAATCGAGAAGAATGAAACGTTTTCCTATTGGGGTAGCCATCGCATTCACGGTGACCTTTTTCAGTTGCAACGATAAAAAGCTACACGAAGTGGTGGAAGTGCCGCTTCCTGCCAAAGAGGAAAAGATCACCATCGGTCATCCCGATGATGTAAAAGCCGAATCCGGTGCTTTCGAGATCAGCAAACTTCCGTATGAATACGACGCGCTGACGCCGTTCCTGAGTCCGTTGGCCGTAGAACTCCATTTTTCCAAACATTACCTTTCGTATACAAACAACCTGAACAAGGTGTTGGCTGGGACTGAAAACGAATCGCTTCCCATAGAAGACATTCTCAAAAAAGCCTATGCCGAGAATGCCGAGCTTCGCAACAACGCGGGCGGTTATTACAACCACACCTTCTTCTTCGAATCGTTGAAAGGGAAAGGCGGACAGGTAAAAGATACGCTCGCCGCTGCTATTGACCGCGATTTTGGCTCGTTTGACACCTTCCGCAACCAATTCGAAGACGCCGCCGGCAAACAGTTCGGATCCGGTTGGGCCTGGCTGGTAGTCGACCGTTCAGGAAAACTGCAGGTGACTTCCACTGCCAACCAGGACAATCCGTTGATGCCGGGCGTAGCCGTACCGGGAAAACCGATTTTGGCACTCGATGTATGGGAACATGCCTATTACATCGACTACCAATACCGTCGTAAAAAATATATAGAAGCGTTCTGGACCCACATCAACTGGGACAAGGCCCTGGAACGCTACGAAGACGCCATCCGCAAATAACGGTTACGCGCCCAACGAGGCCAGGCTTTGCTCGATCGTGGCAATCTTCGCCAGTGCATCGGCTTCTTTCTTACGCTCGTTTTCAATTACGTTCGACGGGGCACCTGCCACGAACTTCTCGTTGGAAAGTTTCGCCTGTACCGATTTCAGGAAGCCTTGTGTATACGTAAGCTCTTCGCGTAACTTCTCAACTTCAGCCGCCACGTCGATGTTACCCGTTACCGGAATGAAATACTCATTCGACTTGACCCGGAACGACAGTGCGCCGTCTACCTTCTCGGATACATACGTCAATGATGACAGGTTGCCGAGTTTTCGAAGGATGGCATCAAAGCGTCCTGCCCCTTTTTCATGGTCGAGGACGTGAAGCTCTAACGTGTCGCGCTGCGGGATATTCTTGTCTTTTCGGATCGTACGGATGCCGGCAATGACCTCCGATACGAACTCGAACTCGGCTATCAACGTGGCATCGAACGGTTTCGCTTCCGGCCAGGTGGAGATGATCAGCGCCTCTTCCGGACGTCGGTCGGCGATATACTGCCAGATTTCTTCCGTAAGGAATGGCATGAACGGATGTAGCAGTTTCAGGTTTGCTTCCAACATCTCAATCGCCTTTCCGAACGTGGCACGGTCAATCGGTTGTTGGTAACCCGGTTTGATCATTTCGAGGAACCACGAACAGAAGTCGTCCCACACCAACTTATAGATCGCCATCAATGCGTCGGAAATACGGTATTTCGAGAAGTGGCCTTCGATTTCCGCCAGCGTATGCTGCAACTTGGCCTCATACCAGGCAATCGCTTCTGCGGCTGCAGCAGGTTGCTCGATATCGGCTACCTCCCACCCCTTTACAAGGCGAAACGCGTTCCAAATCTTGTGGGCGAAAGCTTTACCGTTGGCACACAACTCCTCGTCGAACAGGATATCATTCCCGGCCGATGCACTGAGGAGCAAGCCCACACGAACACCATCCGCACCGAATGTATCAATCAGGTCGAGCGGATCCGGTGAATTGCCCAGCGACTTCGACATTTTCCGACGTTGCTTGTCACGCACGAGTCCGGTGAGGTATACGTTGGAGAACGGCTTGTCTTTTCCGTACTCATATCCGGCAATAATCATCCGAGCCACCCAGAAAAAGAGGATGTCCGGTCCGGTCACCAGATCGTTCGTCGGATAGTAATATTTATAATCCGGATTTTCCGGATCCATGATGCCCCCAAATACTGCCATCGGCCACAGCCAGGACGAAAACCAGGTGTCGAGTGCGTCCGGATCCTGTTTCAGGTCCGACGCGGTCAACTGTGGGTTTCCAGACTTTTCACGGGCCAGGTCAACTGCCTGTTCGAGAGTTTCTGCCACAACGAAATCTTCTTTTCCATCGCCATAGTAATAGGCCGGGATCTGTTGTCCCCACCACAATTGCCTTGAGATATTCCAATCACGGATGTTCTCAAGCCAATGACGGTAGGTATTGTTGAAACGCGACGGATACAATTTGATTTCATCCGTCTCGAGTACCGCTTTGATGGCCGGCTTCACCAACTCTTCCATTTTCAGGAACCATTGGTCGGAAAGACGCGGCTCGATAACGGCTTTCGTCCGCTCTGAGGTACCGACTTTATTGGTATGGTTCTCCGTTTTGGCAAGCAATTGCTTTTCTTCCAGTTCCTTCGCAATTTCCTCGCGAACGACAAATCGGTCTTTGCCTTTATAGTGCAAACCAAAGGAATTCAGCGAGGCGTCTTCATTGAAGATGTCAATCACTTCCAAACCATGCTTTTGGCCGAGCACCTGGTCATTGACATCGTGCGCCGGTGTTACTTTGAGGCATCCGGTACCGAACTCCACATCCACATAGTCGTCCTCAATAATCGGCACCACGCGGTTGCAGATCGGCACGATGGCCTTCTTCCCTTTCAGGTGTGCGTAGCGCTCGTCATTAGGGTTGATGCAGACAGCGGTGTCGCCAAAAATCGTCTCGGGGCGTGTGGTGGCAACGGTAAGGAAACCATCCTCCCCTTCTATCTTATACTTTAAGAAATAAAGTTTTCCCTGCCGTTCTTCATAATTGACCTCTTCATCCGACAGCGTCGTTTTCGCCTCCGGATCCCAGTTTACCATCCGGTACCCGCGGTAGATAAGACCTTTATTATATAGGTCCACGAACGAACGGATCACCGACGCCGTCATATCCGGGTCCATCGTGAACTTTGTACGGTCCCAGTCACACGACGCGCCGAGTTTCTTCAATTGCTCGAGGATGACCCCGCCGTATTTGTCGGTCCATTCCCAGGCGTGCTTAAGAAACTCCTCCCGTGTCAGGTCGGCTTTGTTGATGCCTTCTTTTTTGAGTTTGTCCACGACCTTCGCTTCCGTGGCAATCGACGCGTGGTCTGTACCCGGAACCCAGCAGGCATTGAAGCCTTTCAGTCGCGCACGACGGATCAGCACATCCTGTATGGTGTTATTGAGCATGTGCCCCATGTGCAGCACCCCGGTCACGTTCGGCGGTGGGATTACGATGGTGTAGGGCGTGCGATGGTCGGGTTTGGAATGAAAATACCCGTTTTCCATCCAGTAATCATACCATTTTTTCTCAATGGAGGCGGCGTCAAATTGCGCAGGAAGGCTCATGTCTTGTACTATTCGTTAGAATCGGGCAACGCGTTCAAATCCCTTGACTGTAAAGGCCTCGCGGGTTGGTACGCTTTTTGCACCGGCCCACAAAAGTACGGAATTGGCCTCGTATAAAAAATTGCGCCAATTGAATTTGTTCTTATCGACAAACCCGCTACATTTACGAACCTAATCTACTGGAAACGATGAAAAAACTGTTTTTCCTGGCTTTGATTTCCGTTGGCATGTCGGTGGCGCATGCGCAGGCCGGTCCTAAGATCGAGTTTCTTGCCAAAGACAACACGATTGACTACGGAACGGTTTCGAAAGCGACCGACAACGGTATCCGCACCTTCGAGTTCCGGAATACCGGCGATGCACCGCTCGTCATCAAGAATGTCCAGTCGACCTGCGGTTGTACGGTTCCGACGAAACCGACCGAGCCGATCGCCCCCGGCAAAACCGGTAAGATTGATGTGAAATACAATATGCAGATGGGCGCCATCCGCAAAACCATAACCGTCGAATCAAATGCGGTGAACGTGCCCGATGGCCTGGTGGTACTAAAGATTAAAGGGGAAGTGGTTCCGGAAAAAGGAAGCAACCCCGTCGAAAAGAGTAAAACGCTTATTGAACACTAGCAGAGGGAAAAGCCGTCCGAAAGGGCGGTTTTTTTTATGTAACGCAGACGGGTGCTTTCCATCATCAGCTACGGAGAATAGCCCAAAAAGACCGGGCGAACGGATGTTTTCCGATTCCTAACTTATAAACGTTATGGTTTTGAGTTCTTTACAAAGCGACTGACGAAATGCTTCTATCGAACTCACGTTATTTAGATAGAATAAGGATGTCGACACGTCGGTTGTCGTTCTCCTCTCCGGCATCCTGCTCCGGTATCGGATGCAACGGCATCTGGATGCCATAGCCTTTATAGGTCAACCGGTTCCGTGCGATCTTGTTCCGAAGGAGGTACTGGAAAACAGCCTTCGCCCGGGCGGTCGATACGTTGTTGACGTCTTCGACAGGTTGGCAGCAGATGTGTCCGCGTATCTCCACCTTCAGCGTCGGATTATCGCGAAGGATACACAACAGTTCATATAAAACCGGCTCCGACTTCGGAACGAGGCGCGCCGAATTATTGAAGAAATACAATTGGGGCAACAACACCACATCACCCTCTTTCGCTTTGTCGACCAGTTTTCGAAGTTCTGACACGGCGGGAAGGCTTGGCGCTTTTGATGGATCTTTTGCGACCGGCCGCTCCCGAATCCGCCATGCCATCACCACCTTTCGGTTTTCGGCCTGGATGGGCGATTGCGCAAAATCCTCACCATACCCCTTGGCTTCATAGTCGGGCAACACTTCGACGTTTTTGGAGATCAGATAATCATATACGCTGCGTACGCGTTTCAGCGATAGCGAGTCGTTGTAGGCGTTACGGCCCTTCCAATCGCAATAGCCGTAGAGTTTGGTGACTTCCGCATCCGGATGGTCGGCCAGCCATCGGTCTAATTTGGCTTGTGCGCCCGTATTCAGGTCGTACCTGTCGTATTCGAAGAAAATCTCGAGTTGTTGTCCGTGCACTGCGAACGACACCCACAAAAACAACACGATGCACGCCCAACCTTTCACGGCGCACCATTGGCTACGATTTCAATCTCGACCCTCCGGTTAGCCGCACGTTCGGCTTCGTCTCGCTCAGGAAGCGGATAGAGCGGCTGGCTGCTGCCGAAACCGCGATAGCTCAACCGCGACTTGTCGATGC
>DATGXZ010000082.1:0-6921 GCA_035298445.1 Flavobacterium sp. | reverse complement strand
CCAACGTTCCGAACCCGTGCGCGTCGTCGACCAAAAGACGGAAGTTGTATTTCTTCTTCATCTCGACGATCTCCCGCAATTTGCCTTGTTGGCCACGCATACCGAATACACCCTCGGTGATCAGCAGGATGCCCCCGCCGTTCTCTTCCGCCATTTTCGTCGCGCGTTGCAGGTTCTTCTCGATGCTTTCTACATCGTTGTGCTTATAGGTAAACCGTTTCCCCATGTGAAGGCGGACGCCATCAATGATACAGGCATGCGAATCGACATCATATACAATGACATCATTCTTGGTAACCAACGCATCTATGATGGACACCATGCCCTGGTAACCGAAATTCAAAAGGTAAGCTGCTTCTTTCTGCACGAATTCCGCCAGCTCGTTCTGCAACTGCTCGTGCAGCGTCGTGTGACCACTCATCATCCGGGCACCCATCGGATAGGCAGCGCCATATTGAAGGGCCGCTTCCGCGTCGGTCTTACGTACCTCCGGGTGGTTCGCGAGTCCGAGATAATCGTTGATACTCCAGTTAAGGATTTCACGTCCGTGAAACATCATCCGGGGTCCCAACTCGCCTTCGAGTTTTGGAAAAACGTAATAACCTTCGGCCTGTGACGCCCACTTTCCGAGCGGGCCTTTATTATGCTGAATCCTTTCGAACAGATCTTTTACCATGACAGTCGTACCTTGTTTTTAGTTCGTCGCAAAAGTACGGATTTCTCCCATAGTTTCACAGACATCCTGTTGTTACTTCTCCAACGGAAAACGTCCTTGTAGTGTAGTACGGACTACACAAACAATGGATGGTCACGGTCTTCGTGTTTGAAAATGGGATGTTGGGGATACATCGACTGCATATCCTCATAATCCCGATAAAGGTCATCTTCATCGATGTCATCCGGCACCCCATCCTGTCTTCTTCGTATTTGGTGCGCGAGAAGGATCACGGCAGAGCCTGCGAGGATGGTGAGAAGGATGTTCGAGAGTTTCATGACCGTAGTTTTGATGTAAGGTACAAAAATTCAGCGAACTAACAAACGCCAGGTGCCTATCACCATACAAAACCCCGAATGATATAAAGGTTTCTAAGGAGGATATAACGAGGCCCACCCCGCATTATCGCAATTTTGAGAAAACAAACCACAACCCATGTTTCAAAGCGCAATGCCCGATACGACTTCCGGTCAACATCCGTCCCTCTGGATGCAAACCGAGCCCTCACTCGTATTTGACGCCCTTCAAAAGGACAGCGAAGCAGACGTCGTGATCGTCGGCGCGGGAATCGCTGGATTGACAACCGCGTATTGCCTCGCAAAAGAAGGTAAGCGGGTCGTGGTTCTTGAAGATGGCTACATCGCCAGCGGCGAGTCCGGACGCACCACAGCCCATATCACCCATGCGCTTGACGACCGCTATTACTACCTTGAAGACGTATTTGGCGAAGAGAAAACGCGATTGGCCGCACAAAGCCATTCCGATGCCATTGCCTGGATCGCCGAGACCATTGCAAGGGAACACATTTCCTGTGAATTCCGTACGGTCGACGGCTACCTCTTCCTCCACCCTTCAGACAAACCGGAGCATCTCGAAAGGGAGTTAATCGCGGCTGAGAAAGCCGGCCTCGACGTTGAACGTGCCCAACCACCCGGAATTCGCGGTGTGGGTCAGTCAATACGCTTTCCGCGACAGGCGCAATTTCACATAGTAAAGTATTTAAACGGCCTCTGCCAGGCCATACTCGCCAAAGGCGGACGTATTTATACGGGCACCCACGTAGACGAGGTCCACAAAGACCACGTAGTCGCCAACGGACATACCGTTAAGGCATCTGCTATTGTGGTGGCGACGAATAGTCCGATCAACGACCTGTTCTCCCTGCATACCAAACAACATCCCTATAGAAGCTACGTAGCCTCCTTCCTTGTGCCAAAAGACAGCCTGCCTTATGCCCTTTGGTGGGATACCGGCGACGTGCGAAGCCGTTGGTCGTCGGAACCCTACCATTACGTCAGGCTTGAATCGTATGACGATACGCATGATGTGCTGATCGTGGGCGGCGAAGACCACAAAACGGGCCAGGCCGACGCCGAAGGCATTAGCGAAACGGCCCGCTACGACCGTCTGGAAACCTGGGCGCGACAACATTTTCCACTGATTGGAAACCGTGTGGCGCATTGGTCGGGACAGGTACTGGAACCCATCGACGGACTGGGCTTTATGGGACGAAACCCCGGGGATGATACGGTATACGTTATCAGTGGCGATTCCGGAAACGGGATGACCCATACGACCATAGGTGCCCTATTGATCACCGATCTCATTATGGGACGGGAGAATCCCTACACTGAATTATATGACCCCTGCCGGATTACGTTTTCGGCTACCGGCACCTTCCTGAAGGAAACCGGCAACATGGCGATGCAATACGCCGACTGGATCCGCCCCATGGACGGTACGGCTCCGACTGCCCTCGCGCCCGGTGAAGGAAGCGTCATTTCGGAAGGCTTGCAAAAGAAAGCCGTCTTCCGCGATGAAACGGGCGAAGTACATGCGTTCAGCGCGGTTTGCCCGCATCTGGGCTGCATCGTGCACTGGAATGCCGATGAGAAAACGTTCGACTGCCCGTGCCATGGGTCGCGTTTCGACGGACATGGTCACGTCCTGAATGGACCCGCCAATCAAAATCTCACAAGGGAGACACTGCCGTTTACTCCTTAAAGTTAGCCGTGGCGGTATTATAATGGGTAGGTGCCGCCATGTGTGAAGGGGGCTGTTGTAAGACAGCCCCTTTTTTATGGATATAAGTGAACTTATGACGAAGCGCTCGGGGCAAACAATCGCAATTCCCGACTTTTCGTATCTTTCGGCAAACAACCACCATGGAGCATCCCATCGTACACGATACCAAACGCCACCGATTCGTAATGGAACTGGACGGCGGTCGCGCACTCGTAACCTATAAACTGTTCGAAGGTGGCATTGCCTTCCTCCATACCGAAGTGCCAGCCGCTTTTGAAGGACGCGGCATCGCGGCACAACTGGCGCACCACGTACTAGAATACGCAAAAGAGCATGATTTGAAGGTGAAACCCTATTGCCCTTATATCAAATCGTATATCGACCGACATCCAGAGTACCAGTCCATTTCCCTATTCCACACGCCGGCAGCCGAATGACGGGTGACAAGTAGACAGCGTATTTTCGCTTTTTGTCTATTTATGTATTTTTTAGCTTTATTATTTTCGCAATTTGTAAGTTAATCGTAAATTTGAGAGAAGTGCCCTCAAAATTGACTTACAAAAAGTGATTGAAAACCCCCAAATGCCGCTTTCGCTATGATCCTCGTCGTAGATGACAAGCGGGAGAATATCCTTCCCCTCCAGAAGATACTCGACTTACACGGATTGCCCTCAGACGCAGCCGAGTCTGGAGAAGAGGCCTTGCGTAAAATACTCAAGACCGACTATTCCTTAATTATCCTCGACGTGCAGATGCCCGGCATCGATGGTTTTGAAGTCGCCGAGACGCTGGCGGGCAGCAACCGCACCAAAGACATCCCGGTTATCTTCCTGTCGGCGGTAAACAAACAGAAACGCTTTATTTCCAAAGGATATGAAAGCGGTGGCGTCGATTACATCACAAAACCGGTTGACCCGGAATTGTTGATTCTAAAGGTCAAAACCTTCCAGAAGTTATACGAACAAAAAAAGGAACTCGAAGCCATCCGCGACCTGCTTTCCAAAGAAATCGAAATACGCAAACAGGCGCAGCACGAGCAGCAAATTGCCAACGAAGGACTCGAATCGAAGGTGGCCGAACGCACCCGTGAACTGCGTGCCAAAAACGAGGAATTGGAACTCCGCAACCACGAACTCCAACAATTCTCATGGGTCGTCTCGCACGACCTGAAAGAACCGCTCCGCAAGATTTCGATGCTCGTGAAGATGATGCGTGAAAAATACTTGTCACCCGACGAAAAAGCCATCGACTATGCCGACCGCACCGTGACCGCCGCAGAACGGATGTCGAGCCTCATCAACGACCTCCTCGACTACTCTCGCCTATCGTCAAAGGTAGCGACCGAGAAAACCGACCTTAATGAAGTCCTGCGCGAGGTGATTGCGGATTTTGACCATCTTATCGAAGCGAAAGGCGCCATCGTCGACGTAAAACTCCTACCGGTCATCACGGCGGTTACGAGCCAACTCCGCCAATTGTTCCAGAACCTGATCGAGAACGCCCTTAAATTCTCCCAACCCGACAGGCAGCCCCGCATTACCATTTCCGGCGAACGGGTGGCCGCCAAAGACTTCGATGCCGTAGCCGATCCAAACGGTGCATTCTGCCGGATCACCGTGGCCGACAACGGCATCGGCTTCGACGAGGTCTACCTCGAAAAAATATTCGTCATCTTCCAGAGTCTGCACGACCGCCGCGACTATGAAGGCACCGGCATCGGACTCGCCATCGCCAAAAAGATCATCGAGAAACACAACGGTTTGATCACAGCGCGCAGTCGTGTGGGAGAAGGCGCCACATTTATCATCCTGTTACCCGTCTAAACATGACCACAACGTTTAAACGTAACCTGCTGATTAGTTTTGCAGTATCCCTGCTGATTTTGATCGTCAGTTCGGTTGCTTCCTACCTCAGCATACGGAAACTGCTCGAAACGAACCGTATGGTCGGGCACACCCAGGAAGTCATCTACAACATCAAACAGGCCGAAGCCGTCATGCTCGACGCCCAAACTGCCATGCGGGGCTTTCTTATCACCGGTCGGGCCTCCTTACTCACCGACTACCAAACAGCTTCCGCCCGAACCGACCATTTCGTGGGTAAGGTAGAAGAAATGACCCTTGACAATCCACGCCAACAGGTAATGCTGCGGAAATTACGCCCCCTGCGTACCGAGTTCTTTTCCTATCTCAAACTACGCATCGACGAACGCCGCAACGGCAAACAAACCGCCACATTTGACCTGAAGAACGGAACCGAGCTTATGGGACGCGTGCGCGCTACCATGCAAACCCTCGAAAACGAAGAACAGCGATTGCTCAAGATCCGGTCGGCCAAATCGGAAGAATATGCAGTGTACAGTGTGATGTTGATTGTGGTGGCCGCGATTATCGCATTAATCATATCCGGACTGTTTTTCTCCCGCATCCTGAACGATTACAACGAAAGGGCGCTGCTCTACCAGCAACTAGCCGAAAAAGACCGTGAAACGGCCAAACGCATCCAGCTGATAAGCGGCATGGCGGCGCAGATCGCAACCGGTAATTATGGTATCCGCGTAGACGAACACCAAAAAGACGCCCTTGGAACGCTGGGCGGCGCACTTAACAATATGGCATCATCACTTGACCAGTCGTTCCAGACGCTATCGAAGAACGAATGGCTGCAAACAGGACAGTCGTTGTTGGGCAAAGTCATGCTCGGCGACAAAACGACGGCTGAATTGGCGCGTGATGTGGTGGCTTTTATGGCCGAATACACCGATAGCCAGGCCGGGCTCCTCTACGTATTCGAAAATGGCAGGCTGCGCCGGACCGCCGGATACAGCTACCAGGCCGACCGCACGGCAGAAATAATCGAATTAGGCGAAGGACTGGCCGGAGAAGCTGTTGCCAGCCAAAAAATGCTAGAAATCAAAGCTCCTGACGATGCCGACCTGCACATCCATTTTGCGATGGGTGAAATCCGGCCGGCGCATGTCGTGGCCCTTCCGCTAATCGAAGCCGCGGTAGAAGGCGTGCTGGAATTGGCCTCTACCCGCCCCTACCCGCCCCAGCACCTAGAGTTCCTGAACCTCGTGGCAGGTACCATAGCGACCGCACTCAGGGCGTCGCAAAACCGCCGCCAGTTACAGGAATTGTTGGAGGAGACGCAATCACAGGCCGAGGAACTCAAGGCGCAGCACAGCGAGCTTGAGAGCATCAACGCCGAACTCGAAGCACAAACCGAAAAACTGCAGGCATCCGAAGAAGAACTGAAAGTACAACAGGAAGAATTGCAACAAACCAACGAAGAACTCTCCGAACGCAGCGTACTACTGGAAGAACGCAACGTTGAAATACAGAAGAAAAGTGAGGAATTGGAGTTGAGCACCCGTTACAAATCCGAGTTCCTCGCCAATATGTCGCATGAGCTTCGCACGCCGTTGAACTCGATTCTGCTCTTAAGCCGTCTCCTCTCCGAAAACAACGAAGGCAACCTGTCACCCGAACAAACAGAATTCGCACGCGTGATCCAAAGTTCCGGCAGTGGACTGTTGGCGCTCATCGACGAAATACTCGACCTGTCGAAAATCGAAGCCGGGAAAATGGAAGTCGAGTTGCAGGATGTCGCTATTTCCGAGATTACCGACAGCCTAAACGGACTTTTCAGCGAAGTGGCGCGACACAAAGGCATCGAGTTCCTTATCGAGATCGAGTCCGACGCGCCCGTCGTCATCCGAACCGATCGCATGCGCATCGAGCAGATATTGAATAACCTGATTTCGAATGCGATCAAATTTACGTCGGAAGGATCTGTTACGCTCCAAATCTGCCAGCATCCGAAAAATCCGAAGTTCGTCTGTTTCTCCGTCGTCGACACCGGAATCGGCATTCCCAAGGAAAAGCAACCGCTCATATTCGATGCCTTCCAGCAGGCCGATGGTTCGACGAAGCGCAAATATGGCGGCACCGGACTCGGCCTATCCATCAGCCGCGAACTCGCCCGCCTGTTGAAAGGAGGGCTCTCCGTAAGCAGTAAACCGGGTGAAGGAAGTACGTTTTCACTGCGCCTGCCGATTACCGGAACCACCGGGAACGAAAACCTCCTGCCTGAGGTGGAATTACGGGACGAAGAAACTACGATTGCCACCCAGTCGTATTTGGAGAGCCGGATTCCGGAGGATATCGACGACGACCGAA
>DATGXZ010000081.1:0-2493 GCA_035298445.1 Flavobacterium sp. | reverse complement strand
CTACGTATCGATTATAAAGTCAATTGTTGATATATTTTATAGCATTTAACACCTTCCGCCTTGCGCGTCCGGCCTCGCCTTTTTACCTTTCGGGAAAAAGAAATGGAGGAGGAGAGCGGCTATATCAAAGGACGGGGTGCGCAGATGAACACCCAAAACCGCTTCTTCGCGCAGTCGTATGAACTCCGCGACGACTTCCTTGAACATTGCCGCCTGGAAGGAGACAAGGCCGACGACAACCGTACGCAATACCTCGAAGTGTTCCCGAAAACGGTCGTCAACCGCGTCGACAGTCCGGATGTCGGTCTCGAATATTCCCTAAATCCCTATCAGGGCTGCGAACACGGCTGTATTTACTGCTACGCCCGAAACAGTCACGAGTATTGGGGCTACAGCGCCGGACTCGACTTCGAACGCCGTATCCTGGTCAAGAAGAATGCCCCGCAGTTGTTGGAAGAAAAGTTGAAGAGCCGCAACTGGACCGCCCATACCATCGTGCTGTCGGGTAACACCGATTGCTACCAGCCCGCCGAGAAAAAATTCAGGCTCACGCGCCAATGCCTCGAGGTGTTTCTGAAATACCGGCATCCCGTTGGCATCATCACCAAAAACGCCCTGATTGCCCGCGACATGGATTTGGTTACGGAGTTGGCGGCGCACCGCCTGATCGGGGTCAACCTCTCCATTACGTCGTTGTCGGAGAAAACACGGCAGATTCTCGAACCCCGAACAGCGACCATCCAAAAGCGACTTGACACGGTCCGGATGTTGTCAGAAGCCGGCGTGCCGGTCAATGTCATGATGGCCCCGCTGATTCCGGGCATCAACAGCCACGAAGTATTACCACTGGCGAAGGCAGCAGCCGATGCAGGCGCTGTTTCCGTCGCCTATACGGTGGTGCGGCTTAACGGTGCCATCGGCGAGATCTTCAGCGACTGGATCCGAAAGGCGATGCCCGACCGGGCCGAAAAAGTGCTGAGCCAGATAAAGGAATGCCACGGCGGCAACCTAAACGACAGCCGCTGGGGCGAACGCATGCGCGGCGAAGGGAATTTCGCCCAGATGATGCGGTCGCAGGTGCAACTCGCGCGCAAGAAGTTCTTTGAAGGGCGTACGTTTCCGGAACTGAACCATGCACTGTTCCAGTCGTATAAAGACGGGCAGTTGCGGTTGTTTTAATCAATCGCGCCGGACGCGTAGTATGATTTTTTTGTTAAACAGGTTTTTAAGGTCTTTACGCGCGATGTTAACCACGTCTTTCTGGTAAGGTGAGTCAACCAACTCCCTCAAGCCGCTTCGCATCGTGCTTTCGTATTCGTTCATAACTAATTGTATCGAATCCGGTCGGGTGCCAATCACTTTGACAAGTGTATAGCCCGAACCTTCGACCTTGAAGTCATAAATGTCGCCCTTTTTGGGTTTGGCGATGTAGTCAGACGAGTCTATCTTTTCGTTGTGGGAATCAATGATTCCAACAACAATCAGGGCGGCAATCACACCGAGTCCGCTGAATGTCCAAAGCGGATTTTTTATGTCTTTTTGATGATGATAGTAGCGATTTTGAACATCGCGGCTCCAGAACGCAAAGGGGAGATGCTGTTTGCAGTGTTCGCACTCGGTAAAGCGTTTTCGTTTGTAAGGAAACAGCGGAATCCAGAAAATGTGCGCATATACGGCTTGTACTCGCATTCGTAACGTGTTCTGGCTATCGCAGTTCGGGCAGCGATCGGGAATGATCCGAGAGAAAATATCGGTCGAATTATGTCCGTAAATAATCATAAGGATATATAATGGTTAGTTGGAATAAGTGAAGTCGCTAAAAAGTAGTAGGTTGTTGAGCAGGTTTCGCAATCACCCAAAGCCCCAAAAACGTCAACAACCCATTCACGATAATAATTTCCTCTGCAAACACGTATCCGTTCGGCCAAGGTGCCGTTTGGATGAAATACGTTAAGACAGGCGCCACCAAACAAACCACCGGCACCCATCGGTCACGCACGGTTTTGGTTTTCATCAGCAGTCCAAACGCGTAAAGTCCGAGCAGCGGACCGTAGGTATATCCCGCAATCAGGAAAATCATATCCACCACCGCCTTGTTATTGACAGCGAAAAACACCATAATAGCCAGGAACATAAAAAACGAAAAAGCGATATGGACGAAGTGGCGCGTGCGTACCGTTTTGCCAGTGTTCGGTTTTTTGTCCATCTGGAGAAAATCGACGCAGAAAGACGTCGTCAGGGCGGTAAGCGCAGAATCAGTCGTAGCGAACGTAGCCGCCGTCAGGCCCAGAAGAAAGACGACAGCCGCGGCACCCTTGAAATGGTTGAACGCGATTTCAGGGAAGAGGAAATCGGTATTTTCAGGCACGGCCACACCATTCCGTTCCGCATACATATATAACATCGCCCCCACGCACAGGAAGAAAAGCACCACAAACACGAAAATACCCGTGAAGACCAGCATGTTCTTTTGCGCTTCGCCAATCGTTTTAC
>DATGXZ010000080.1:0-2251 GCA_035298445.1 Flavobacterium sp. | reverse complement strand
ATTCCGTTACCCTTTCCATCAATACGGTATCCGCCAAACTGATCGATCGCACCGGACCGGAGGCCGTAGTAGAAATGACCCACAAACTGGGCGTGCATAGCGAAATTCCGGCCCAACCATCGATCGCCCTGGGCGCGGTCGAGATCACCGTCGAAGACATGGTAGCGGCCTATGGCACGTTTGCCAATGAAGGGGTCTACGTAAAACCCCAGGTAATCGCCCGCATCGAAGATAAAAATGGAGTCGTACTTTACAAGCCGGCACGTGAAACCCATGACGTGCTGAGTAAAGACGTGGCCTATGCCGTTATCAAACTGCTGGAAGGGGTAACGGAATCAGGGTCCGGAGCCCGTCTTCGTACACAGGGCGGCGGAAATGGCTACAACCGCGTCACGGGCTATCCGTACGTCTTTACCAATCCGATTGCGGGGAAAACGGGAACGACGCAGAACCAATCAGACGGTTGGTTTATGGGTATGGTACCCAACCTCGTAACGGGCGTTTGGGTCGGGAACGAAGACCGCGCGGCGCATTTCAAAGGAATTACCTACGGACAGGGCGCTACGGCGGCGCTTCCAATCTGGGCGATGTATATGAAAAAATGCTACGGCGACGATGAATTGCAGGTGTCACGGGAACCGTTCAAACGACCGTCCGGCCTCGCCATCAAAGTCGATTGCTACGAACGCGCCAAGGAAGTCGATACCACCGACACCGAAGGCGGTGAACCAGTAGCGCCGGAAACACAGGAACAGGATACGGAAGAATTCAAGTTCTAGCGGTTTGTTGGGTAGCCGGAAGGCGGTTTCGTGCCGGATGTACCTTCGCTTCCTCGTACAATTTTCGTACCTTCGCAATCGATTTCGATATACGATCCAATTATCATGATCAACAAGAAAGTAGACAATGTCACCCAGGCGCTGCACGGCATCGGGGATGGCATGACCATTATGCTCGGAGGCTTCGGGCTGTGTGGAATTCCCGAAAACAGCATCGCCGAACTGGTGAAGATGGGCGTTAGCGGCCTGACCTGTATTTCCAATAATGCAGGCGTCGATGATTTCGGTCTCGGACTCCTCCTCCAGAAAAAACAAATCAAGAAGATGATCTCGTCCTACGTGGGCGAGAACGCCGAATTCGAACGCCAGATGTTGTCGGGTGAACTCGAAGTAGAATTGACGCCCCAGGGTACCCTCGCCGAGAAATGCCGCGCGGCACAGGCCGGTATTCCCGCCTTTTACACGCCGGCCGGCTACGGAACAGAGGTGGCGGAAGGCAAGGAAGCACGTGAATTCAATGGGAAGATGCACATCCTCGAACATGCCTACAAAGCCGACTTCTCGATTGTAAAAGCATGGAAAGGGGATGAAGCCGGTAACCTGGTCTTTAAAGGAACGGCCCGCAACTTCAATGCCCCGATGGCGGGCGCCGCCAAGATCACGATTGCCGAAGTCGAGGAATTGTTGCCGGCGGGTAGCCTTGACCCGAACGAGATCCACATTCCCGGCATTATGGTGCAGCGGATCTTCAAAGGCGAACTATTTGAAAAACGCATCGAACAACGAACCGTAAGAAAGAAATAATGGCACTGGGTAAGGAAGAAATAGCGAAACGTATCGCGAAAGAGGTAAAAGACGGCTATTACGTCAACCTGGGCATCGGAATCCCGACCCTGGTGGCTAACTACGTACGCCACGACATTTCGGTTGAATTCCAGAGTGAAAATGGCGTTTTGGGCATGGGCCCTTTCCCGTATGAAGGAGAAGAGGATGCGGATATCATCAATGCCGGTAAACAGACCATCACTACATTGCCGGGCGCCAGTTTCTTCGACTCGGCTTTCAGTTTCGGGATGATCCGAAGCCAGAAGGTCGACCTTACTATCCTCGGCGCGATGGAAATGTCGGAAAACGGCGACATCGCCAATTGGAAGATACCCGGAAAAATGGTTAAAGGAATGGGCGGCGCCATGGACCTTGTAGCGTCAGCCGAGAACATCATCGTCGCCATGATGCACGTCAACAAGGCGGGCGAATCTAAAATCCTTAAACGCTGCACCCTGCCGCTTACAGGCGTGGGCTGTGTGCGTAAAGTCGTCACCGAATTGGCCGTACTGGAAATTACACCCAACGGCTTCAAACTCCTCGAAAGGGCACCGGGCGTTTCGGTGGAAGACATCATCAAAGCCACCGAGGCCGACCTCATTATCGAGGGGGAGATACCCGAAATGCTCATCGATTAATCGTATATT
>DATGXZ010000079.1:0-19340 GCA_035298445.1 Flavobacterium sp. | reverse complement strand
GACTCAGTTACTCACTTGCTCACTTGCCTACTTGCTCACTTGCTCCTATCTTCGCATTCCCAACCCTAGCGAATTCAAAACGATGGAAATCCTCGTACTCTCTGTTCTCGCGTTCTCAATTGCCCTTCTTACCTTTTTTTCAGGCTTTGGCCTCGGCACCCTGTTGACGCCGGTTTTCATGATGTATTTTCCTGTTGAAATCGCCATCGGCCTCACCGGCGTAGTGCATTTCTTCAACAACGTGTTCAAGCTTTTTCTGGTCGGGCGCCAGGCCGATAGAACGGTGTTGCTGCGCTTCGGCCTACCCGCCATACTCGCCGCGCTTCTGGGGTCGTGGCTTCTGTTCCTCATCCCCAATCAACATGCCCTGTTTATGTACGAGATCGGCACGAAGACGTTCTCCGTGACCCCCGTCAAGTTTATGGTGGCGCTGCTGCTGCTCGTGTTTGCTTCGATAGAAGTCATTCCCTATTTCAAAAAGCTCCAATTCGACAAAAGCAAACTGCCGATCGGCGGCTTTCTCAGCGGTTTTTTCGGAGGGCTATCGGGCAACCAGGGCGCGCTTCGAAGTGCCTTTTTGTTACGCGCCGGACTCACGAAGGAAGCCTTTATCGGTTCGACCGTCGTGGTCTCTACCTTTGTCGATTGTACCCGCCTCGGCATCTATGCCGTCAACTTCCAAAATGCAGGGCTCTCCGAAAACCTCACGCTCCTCATCACGGTCACTGCTTCTGGCATCCTCGGTTCCTACATCGGAAACCGATTGTTGAAAAAAGTCACACTGCCCGCGCTACAGACCGGTGTCGCCTTATTGCTCTTCGTGCTCGCCCTCGCACTGGGATTGGGATTGGTGTAACACCGTAAGTCTTCGTCTTGGCGCGTCGCCTCCCAAGTAATTACGTGCAGCAGCGCTTACCGACTTCAAAAGTAGGCAGTGGTTAGTGGTCGGTAGTTAGTCGTTGGTGTTGGACGCTCAGGCGCTCACGGACTAGCTTCTCAGTTCCTCAATTACTCAGTTAATCAGTTGCTTAGTTGCTTCAAAGGTAGTCAGTAGTTAGTAGTTAGACGCTCAGGTGCTAAGGGACTCAGGCGCTCACGGACTCACTCCTCGGTCCCTCAGTTACTCAGTTACTTCAGAAGTAGTTAGCGGTTGGCCGCTCAGGGGCTCCTACACTCCCCTCACCCATTTTCCTACCGGAAAAAAACAAGCGGGTTATTTTTTTGCTATATTAGCAGTACGTTATTTCCACCGCCTCCTGTTCCGTTTAGACCTGTAGTGTGGCTACACAGGGGTAACGCCCAACCAGACCTATCGCAATTCCAAAGACCTACTCCCTAACCATGAACAGAAAAATACTCGCCGTTTTACTCTTCGGTGTAATCGCGGGCACCACAGCACAAACGACCCTGCGAAGGGAAGAGTTCATTAACTGCGGCGCCCTGTCATATAATATCTCGTGCGGTATTGGCGAGATTGTGATCATACCTTCGGCTCCATCGCCCCGAAAGAAGGACGAGGTCACAACCGAAGGAAAATTTACTGTATACCCCAACCCGTTTTCCGAGTCGGTTACGCTTCAGTCTTCTTACCCCCTGAGGCAAATCGACATTGTAAGTCTGGATGGTCGCTTGTTGCTGTCCTTTCCCTTTGAAAATGGAAAAAAAATCCCGTTGGGCCAACTCAGCCCCGGCACGTACCTACTGATAACCGATCGTCCCGAAACCAAAACCATCAAACTAATCAAGCAGTAACATGAGACAGTTCCTTACTTCGTTTTTTGTCTTCCTTTCCGTTTTCGCTTTCGCACAGGTGCCACCTGAACTCGTCAGCTTCCGGGCCGTAGCAGTAGACGCCAGCCAAAATCCGGTCACATCGACAACGATTGCCATCCGGCTATCTGTGCTCGACGGTTCCTCATCGGGGAGCGTCATCTATCAGGAAATACATCATCCTACTACCGACGCGGTTGGAGGATACAACCTGTTCATAGGTAATGGCGCACCAACAGGATCTGCCGTATTCGCTGACATCACATGGGGATCCGGACCTAAATACCTCAAACTCGAACAAGACCTCTCGAACGGCACAACATTCGCTACTGTAGGCAGTCCGACACAACTCGTCAGCGTCCCGTATGCGCTATATGCAAAAAATACCCTGACGGTCCCCGCCAATTCCATCGAACGCATCAAAACCGTCTACGAAGACTTACGGCTCTACACCGACCTGACACCGGGAAAATTACTGTTTGTAGAAGGCTATTATAAATCAGGCGATGGCGGTGGTGGCTATTTTCTATACTCCGATACGCAAAATATGCCGGATAATGGCGGAATCTACATACAACCCAATCCAGGTGATGCGCACGCCGGTGGTGATCCGCACCAACCTGGGCGCTGGGTACGCCTTTGGGACGGCCCCATCAATGCCATGTACTTCGGAATCATGAAATACCCCGACGTCTATACGACCCCCTACACCACAATCTCGAATACCTCACGCATACAGGCGGCTATCGATTTCATCGCCGACAGTCGTAACTATATTGCCGATCCGTTGGGCGACCCACACCCGCCACACTATTCAGACGAACGGGGCGACCTCACCCTTAAGTTTCCCGATGGCCAGTATTATATCGATGCACCCATCCAATTGAAAACGGAGGTACATATAGAAGGGAGTCCCGGCACCCTGTTCACCGTGGCTTTCGATCACGATTATGATTATATGTTTGAAATACCTCCCGGACCCATCAGCCGGCTGTATGTTGAAAACCTCCAGATGGATTTGGGCGGTTCACGAAAAAACCCCACCCATGTCGGCGGATTCCATTTCAAAGCGGCCTTCAAAAATGGTGATACTACACTGGGTGGCGGCCTTTGGGGCTGCACCTTTAAAAACATCAAGATTTTCAGTGCGAACGGGCACGGCATATGGCTTGAAGGCGGCGAGTGGGCAGAGACTAATCCGGCGGCCTTGGATAACCAGTATATGTTATTCGAGCAAATATGGATCGTCCGGACCTCTCCCGATGCGAATTGTTTGAAAATCACCGGCACCTTCAACACAACGACCTTTCAGAACTGCACATTTGAAATTCCGTACGTCTATAACCCTGATACCCAACTCACGCAATGTGACCCTGGAGTGAACATCCTGATTGAGGCACGTGGGTATAACCCGGCGATTCCGAGCGTGATCACGTTCCTGAATTGTGCTACGGGCGGACACGTGCAGTATGGATTTAAGATTAAAAATTCTGAAAACATCACCATCGACGGCAACTGGATCGAAAGCACTGAAATCGCGGTCGACATCCAAAACTCCAAAGGCATCAACGTCCTCAACAGCCGCTTTGCGAACGCAGGCGGACTCGGCTCACTGCTGGGCGCGATGCTACCCTACGGACAGGGGCGCTGCATTTCGGTGCTCGATTCACACGTCACCATCGAACGGAATTACACTTGTGTCACCGATCCGATGGCGAAAGATGCCGGAGAACTGTTTATCATGGGAATCGGCGAAAACAATGTCATCAACGCGCGTTATAACTCCTTCCAGAATATCCGACAGAGTGAAACCTACGGCATAACCCAAATTGTGCAGGCGGCACCCGTAGATGTATGGCATCTCGGCACCACGCTAAATGGACTTGATCTTGGCGCGAAACGCACCGTAGTTGCGAAAGGAAACAGGAAAACCATCATGCGTTTCAACTCATCGATTGCCGCGGGGGAAACGATTTTCATCCGCGCAGAAGATATGGACCTCCTGTTCGAAAGCTGGGATCCCGTCAACGAACTCTATGGCCGAAACCTCTATTTCGGAGGACCTTCCCAGTTCATATTGAAACATGGAAGAGCGGCCTTGTTCATGAAACTCGATGGCGCCAATAACACCGAACGTGCCTGTTACCAATTAGTAGGTACATACTAATAAGAAAAGGTCTTTGGGAGTGCCGCCGTTAGAACCTGAGGAAGGCAAATAAGTAACAAAAGAAAGGCAGAGAGGTTAACATGTTTCGCCTGGCAGCGGAGTGTCAACACTGGGGTACTGAGTTTGACGGCTTCCCAATTCCTCAGTTACCCCGCTACCCACACATTTTACTCCACCACCACTGTCAGCCCGACCAGGAGGGATCTCATTCAGTTGGCAGTCGCAGTCTCAGGAGTAGGCAGTGGGCAGTGGGCAGTGGCAGGAGTAGGAGTAGGAGTAGGAGTAGGCAGTGGTTAGCTGGCAGTCTCAGTTACTCAGTTACTCAGTTGCTTAGTTGCTTCAAAGGTAGTCAGTAGTTAGTGGTTGGACGCTCAGGGACTCAGGCGCTCAGGCGCTCAGGGACCCACTTCCCCACACCTCTCCTGTCATCCCGACGCAGGAGGGATCTCATTCAGTTGGCAGTCCCAGTCGCAGGAGTAGACAGTCGTTAGTAGGCAGTCTCAGTTACTCAGTTGCTCAGTTACTCAGTTACTCAGTTACTCAGTTGCTCGAGTGCTCAGGTGCTCAGTTGGCTGAACACTCATGCGCTCACGGACTCACGGACTCACCCTCCAAGGCTCATTCCCAACAGACTTTCCACTACTGAAGCGAGGGGAAAAGCCCTTTTCAAAATAGGTATTTGCCTGATTTACAGAATACATCTCAAGTATAACTTTGACAAAGACTGGCTGACATCCCAACCAGCATTTCGTAATTGTCTAAGTAAAATACATGTAGTATGTCAAAAATCACTTCCTGTAAAGCCACCAGCGAGTGGCCTGGCTACCCGGCACACCATGCCATTGACGGAGATTTGGGTACCGTCTGGAATTCAGGGGCTTTCGCCCCTCAGTCCATCGAAGTCGAACTCGATAAGTCGTCACGCGAGGTTACACTTGGCATCACCCCTGAAATGACACCGCCATTCGGCGATGTAACAATGGAGTTCCTTACCATTAATGACGACGGTCACGCCCTTTCGAAAGCGCAATTGACCTTACCCTGCCAAACGGGTGTAATGGAGAAAGTCTGCCTGAATCCTAAAGAAATGGACAACGAAGCCCTCGGAGGACGTTACAACATCAAACGTATCCGAATCACGTTTGTCAGCTCTCCTTCGTGGATTGCATTACGCGACATTCGCATACTGTAACGACAACGATAAGAAATCGACTGGACAACCGCTATGCATTGGTGTTCAGTCGATTTACTTTTTAAGCACTTCTGCGTTACTGCATGAAAACAGGCACTTGCTCGATGTAAACGGATAGGAAACGGGAACGGCGATTCCTGCTAATCCACTACAGACATTTCCTACGTACTAACACCCAGTCATCTGACGTTAGTCTGATTTTCCGGCTGATCACCGATTATCACACCACGGGAGCAGGGCGTTATGTACATTCGTCTGGACACCTTTCTACATGCGTCAAACCAAACCTACTAAACACTAGCTGTTCAAACAAGCCAAATAGGCATGGTAGAGCCAAGGGTAGCCAGCGTAAAAGCCACTTTCTCCCGCAGACAGCCTGAAAAAGAAGACACACAACACCTAACCAACAAAAGCAACTAAACATGCATCATCTAAAAACAGTCGCAATAGCGAGTCTTTTCGTATTACTCATCGGTTGCCGACCCGATGCGAAGATAAAACGATTGCAGGAGGAGGTCGCCCGTCAGGAGCAGGAAGTAGCCACACTTCAGGACTCCCTTACTACCGTAACCGACAGCATCGAACTTGTCGAAAGGATTAGACGCGAGCAACTACAGCGATCAGAAGCGATACAAGACAGCGTGCACGACTATATCATGGAAAGCCCGGTCGCGACAGCCTATATCAAAACCTATGATCGACAGCCGATAGAAATTGTAAATGACTTCTTTCAGGCCGATAATGAAGACGCACAGCAAATTCTTCTGCTTTACCACGTCGTATTGCAGATATACGCCAATGACCCCGACAACATGCGAACCGTAGCAATGGTCCGACAAGGCCTTTTTGACTTCAACCAACGTAAAGAACAGGCCGACGCCTATGCCGAAAACGCCTCCTACTGGAAGTCGCGATATGAAGCATCGGCCGAGCAAAAGCGACGGCGACTGGAACTCCTTAAAAACGAATTAAGCACCACAAAAGAGGAACTGGAAGCCGCAGAAAATGAAGGGCTCTTCTAATACCGGATCGTGGTGGAAAACCGCTGAATCGATCATAACGGTATCTGCGCTGGTACTGTCGGTTACAATCAATATTGTACAATGCAGCCAAACGCAGGCAAGCCAAAGACAGGCGGAGAAGGAAAGCCGAAAATCAGAACAAATCCAACGGCAGCGTGACGAATGGGTTCGCAAACTAAATTGGGAACTTCGTGAAACCCGCACCTCGATAGGGCGTTTAAAGGAAGATTCGTTACGCTACCGCCCACGACCGTGGTATGCAGACACTGACGAGGCCGAGACGAGAAGGCGGAGCGAGAGAGCCCTAACCGTAAAGCGGGAGCTACATGACCTGAGGTTACGGGAACGCACCCTCGAACAACAAATCAATTACTTCCTTTCATATCGGTAACGTACAAGCGTATGACAATCCAAGAGAATATGAATCCGAAAAACGGAAAAATGCACATTTTGCTGGTAACACTGGCGCTGTCACTGGTCGGTAACTTCTTCCAGTACGTCAGTAGATACATTGACATCCAGACCCAGGAGAGTTGCGGAAAATTCCGGGACACACTACAGCACGAACTCGATTCCATAAAAACGAATATTATCACACTCCAACGGCTAGAAGAACTCTCGCAATCACCAAAATGGAATGACATTCCCCAAGGCCAGGAAGCAAAGGAAAAGGCATTGGGTCAAATCAAAAGCCGGTTGGAAACCTATAGAACGCGAAGAGATCAATTGGAAGACAAAATCATAGACACATATATCCTTTTTTCATCAAAATAGATAGCCCGTGCCCGTATCACCCAATACGAACATAATCAAATGTCGACAAAATGAAAACGCCACGCTTTGTTTCACTTTCGGCACTTATATTGTCATGCACGCGGGAAACCACTAGAACGGGCTATTAACAGCAGTATAATTCGGGATTTGATAATAACGGAAGTGAGTTTGTCACGCAGGTGTTGTCGCACGGTTAAACCCTCCCTCTACCGCCAGGTTCGAATATCCAGATGCAACCCGTCAACATCCTTATCCCAGTAGTTACCCACCAAGATCTCTCCGAAGACAAACGCCTCGCCAAAAAAAACCACTTCCGTGCCCCGGGCCCAGGTGAGTGTGTAAATCGTACCACGCTCGGTGGATCTGGTCGCAATGCGCAACGTCATCTCATCCGGCCCATCCCTTTCCAACCAGGTGCTGCGATAGGTTCCGACAAAGGGCGGTGCATCCTCGTCTGGCTCCTGTTGCAGTTCGGCACATTCGGTCGCATTGAATTGTGATTGTTGGTTGGAATATTCTCCCAAAAGATTCCCGTTTTGGGTGCGGGTGAAGCAAAAGCGTCCGTGTATCATGGGGTATCTTTTAGTATCTGATTATTTAACGAGCTCGCCGATTATACCCAATACATGGCGGTCAGTGATTTTCTTTGTTTCGTAGTCCGGCGGATGCAGCTCAGAACACCTGATACGCTTCGAATACAAATCAATCTCCTGTTCAAACAGTGCATCAAAAGGAGCAGTCGGTTTTGGAATTACATCTTGTAATAGTGGCATGACGTTTTGTTTCTCCAAAAATGGAAAAAAACAACCGCAGTATGACCACGTAGAAATACCTGTTTTTCGCAACACGATAGATTTCTAAAACACCTCTATTCCTGTCTTCAAACCTTGTCAGGCTTTGCCCACACTGGAAATCAATGATTAAAAAATTCCGGCAAATACACACAATGACAAACCGTTATACGGAAAAACCTTGTAAATAAATCGCAAATTGATTACGTTTGAAGCAAGAACCCATGACACCTAACCAAAATCCCGAACAACTCGCACGCGACAAAATCGACGCGCAGCTAGTCGCATGCGGTTGGGTCATACAAGACAAAACCAAGATAAACCTTACGGCCGGGCAAGGCGTGGCAATCCGCGAATACCAAACCGACATCGGACCTGCCGACTACATACTATTCGTTGACCGTGTCGCCGTGGGGATTATCGAAGCAAAACGGGAAGAAGAAGGTTTCAGGCTGACATCTGTTGAAGACCAGTCATCGAAATACGCACAGGCCAAACTCCGGCTGCTACACAACGATCCGCTGCCCTTCGTATACGAAAGCACGGGCGAATACACCCGATTCACCGACTACCGCGATCCGAAACCCCGGTCACGTCCGGTATTTACCTTCCATCGCCCCGAAACATTCGCGCAATGGCGAAACGAAGCCAAAACGCTGCGGGCGCGGCTGCAAGATCTACCCGCACTGCCAGAAGACGGATTACGGGATTGCCAGATCGTCGCCATCCACAATCTCGAGAAGTCATTTCGCGACCAACGTCCCAAGGCGCTCATACAGATGGCAACGGGTTCCGGAAAAACCTTTACCGCCATTACCTTTATTTACCGCTTGCTGAAATACGCAAAAGCAAAACGAATCCTGTTTTTGGTCGACACAAAAAACCTCGGCGAACAGGCGGAAGGCGAGTTTCGGTCGTTCACCGCACAAGACGACAACCGGCTCTTTACCGAACTATATGGCGTCACACGGCTGAGCAGTTCGTTTATCCCGAATGACAGCCAGGTGTATATTTCCACTATTCAACGAATGTATTCCATCCTTCGGGACAGCGAACTAGACGAGAGTGCCGAGCAGGAAAACCCGAATGAGTCAGCCTTCGTGCCGAAAGAACCCGTTCCGGTCGGATACAATGAAAAAGTCCCGATAGAATTCTTCGACTTCATCGTCATCGACGAATGCCATCGGAGCATTTACAATCTCTGGAAACAGGTTTTAGACTATTTCGACGTATTCCAGATCGGCCTCACCGCCACGCCTGACAACCGCACCTTCGGGTACTTCAACCAAAACCTGGTGTGCGACTACGGTTATGAAAAAGCGGTAATTGATGGCGTTTTGGTGCCCTATAACGTATTTACCATCGAAACGGACATCATCAAAAACGGGGCGGTGATTCCTCTTGGCGAAAAAGTCGACCGCCGCGAAAGGCTCACCCGCAAGAAGTTTTGGGAAACGCTCGACGAAGATGAAATCTACAGCGGAAAGCAACTCGATGGCAAGATCGTCAATCCGAGCACCATCCGCACCATCATACAAAACGTAAAGTACAACCTGCCGATGATGTTTCCCGACCGCTACGACGGCGAAGGAAATTTCGAGGTACCGAAAATGCTCATCTTCGCCAAAACCGACTCACATGCCGAAGACATCATTGAAATCGTACGGGAGGAATTCGGTGAGCAGAATAACTTCTGCCGGAAAATCACCTACGGCAGTAACAAAGACCGGAAAAACGAAGCGGGTGACGTGATTGAAAAAGGCGAAGAAGCCAAATCGATCCTGCAGCAGTTCCGCAACGACTACTACCCGCGCATTGCCGTGACAGTCGACATGATCGCCACCGGAACAGATATCCGTCCGTTGGAAGTTCTGTTGTTCATGCGCGACGTGAAAAGCAAAAGTTACTACGAACAGATGAAGGGCCGCGGCACCCGCACCTGTTCGCTCGACGAATTACGCGCAAAAGGAACCCCCACAGCCAAATACAGCAAAGACCACTTTGTCATCATCGATGCCATTGGGGTCGAAACGTCGCTCAAAACCGACAGCCGACCGCTCGAAAAGCAACCCGGGATGTCGTTGAAAGACGTTCTGACCAGCATCGCAATGGGCAACACCTCAGAAGAAATGCTGACAACGCTCGCCAATCGGCTTATCCGGCTTGACCGGCATATCAACGAACGCGAGAAACAGCAGTTTGCCGAACACGCACAGGGCACCACCATCGCGCAGGCCGTCAAACAGCTACTGACCGCTTACGATCCTGATACGCGTGAAACTATCGAAACGTCGGTTCGTGCAGGTATGCCCGGCGCTGCGCCCATTGAAATAGAAGCCGCGATCAAGGCAGAACAGCAGGCAGTCGTCGACCACGCCGTGGCTATTTTCCACAACCCAGACCTGCGCGAGTTTATTGTGGATGTCCGCAAGAAGTATGACCAGCTCATCGACAATTACAATATCGACACCGTGCAGAACATCGGCTGGAAAAAAGACCAGCAACAGGAAGCCGAAAGCACGGTGAACGACTTCAGGGCCTGGATAGAAGCAAACAAAGACGAGATAACCGCCTTACAGATTTTCTACAACCAGGACTACCGGAACCGGGCCTTCTCCTATCGCATGATAAAAGAACTGTGCGAGCGGATCAAAACCGAAAAACCGCTGTTGGCACCTATGAACGTCTGGCGCGCCTATGAAAAGCTCGAAAAAGCGAACGGTTCACCCAAAAACGAACTCGTGGCACTGGTGTCGCTGATACGCCGGGTGATCGGAACCGACACCCAACTCACCACCTACGACCGCACGGTTGACCGCAACTTCCAGGATTGGGTATTCCGCAAACAGGCGGGTGCCGCCGTCAAATTCAACGAAGCACAGATGCACTGGCTCCGTATGATGAAAGACTTTATCGCCGGCAGTTTCCACCTTGACCGCGACGACTTCGACCTCAGCCCTTTCAACGCCGAAGGCGGCCTGAGCAAAATGTGGCTGCTGTTTGGGGAAGAGATGGATGGGATTATTGAGGAATTGAATGAGGTTTTGGCGGCTTAGTAATGTACTTTTGTTGTATAAAATTAGATATGTTCGAAAATCACTTACAGCTTGGCAACGGTGTCTTCACAACACAGGAAATTGCTCACATACTTCGTGTCCCCTATCCAAAAGTGAGGACTTGGATCAAGGAATACTGGGATGGTGAGTTGGGAAAGGTATACGAAAAAAACTACTCGTGGAAAGTAGGCAATTCCACAGCGGTTGGGTTCCACACGCTAATTGAGTTCTACGTTATGATGCAACTCGCGGAGGCAGGTGTCAAAACACGATCAGTATTAGCTGCCCACAAGGAACTAGCTGAAAAATTCGGAACTACTTTCCCTTTTGCTAAAAAAGAAGTACTTGATAACATTTCAACAGATGGACTAAAAATATATCTGCGTATCGGTAGCGATACTATAACACTTGACGGAAGTAAACAACTGAACTTGGATTTCATCAAAGTCTTTTTTAGGAATCTTGACTTCGACAACGATATGCTAGCCGCCAGATTTTGGCCGCTAGGAAAAAAACATACAGTGGTTGTCGACCCGCATAGAAAATTCGGCCAGCCTATTGTAGATGGCACAAGCATCCAGTCCGAGGCAATTTACAGGATGTATCTAGCGCATGAACCTCTTTCGTTCATTGCCGAAGTATACGAGATTTCGGTTAAGTCAGTGAAAGATGCTATTGAGTTTCACAAATCGGCTGCTTGATGGCAAAGAAGTACAAGATATTCATCGACGAAAACATGCCGAGCCAATTGGCACACGGGCTTAATACGCTGCAACTGCCGCAGAATGCGAAAGACGGATTGGAGATCGAAGTGCTCTCAATCAAGGAGGTGTTCGGACAAGGCGCTCCCGATGAAGAATGGATTCCTAAAGTTGGTGCCGAAAAAGGCATCGTTATCACTCAAGATTTCAGGATACAGTCTCAGAAACACCAGCGTCAACTATATATGGATAACGGAGTAGGGATTCTGTTTTTAAATCCGCCGTCTAAAGGAGGTTTTTCATATTGGGACATGGTAAAAAAACTCATCGCCGATTGGGATGACATCAAAAAAATTGTCCGTAAAAACAGCCCGCCTTTTGCTTTTCGAGCTACGGCAAGGAAAGATTTTGAAAGAATGTGAGACGTAGTTATACGAAAAAGAGGTTGAAAAAAAAGACAAATACAAAATTACCGTGGCGGTGGTCTTACGTAAGGATGGGGGATATCTTTATTATAGAGCGGGGAGGCTCTCCTAGACCTATTGAAGACTTTATTACAACTGACGCTGATGGGGTCAACTGGATAAAAATTGGGGACACTAAAGGAATATCGAAATATATCTACTCCACTAAGGAAAAAATCAGAAAAGAAGGAATGAAAAAATCTCGAATGGTATTCGAGGATGATTTCATTCTGTCTAATTCAATGAGTTTCGGTCGGCCTTACATAATGAAAACAAGTGGCTGTATTCATGACGGTTGGCTGGTAATACGGAAAAGCGAGAAAGTAAATAATGATTTTCTGTATTATGTTTTAAGTTCCATTGAAGTTTATCGTCAATTTTCAAATCTGGCGAAAGGGTCTACAGTTAAAAATTTAAATATTGAAGCAGTTAAGCTCGTAGAAATTCCATTGCCGGAAATTCACTACCAAGCAAAAATCGTCTCCAAAATCGAAGAACTGTTCTCCGACATCGACAACGGCATTGAAGAGTTGAAAAAAGCGCAGGAGCAGTTGAAGGTGTATCGGCAGAGTGTGTTAGCGGCAGGAGTCTGTGGATCATTGACAGGAGATTCTAAAAACTATTTTAACAATATCACCATTGGAAATCCGAAAGACAGCTACAACGGCTGGAAAACTGTAAAACTAACAGAAGTTGCCAGATTGGAATCCGGACATACACCGAGAAAAGATCGCAAGGAATATTGGGAAAATGGAGATATTCTTTGGCTATCCCTTCAGGACATTAGAGCATTTGATGGGAAAATAGCTATGGATACAAAATTTAAGACTAATGCCTTGGGCATTAAAAATTCAAGTGCCCGAATACTCCCAAAAAATACAGTCTGTTTTTGTCGCGACATATCGGTGGGCTATGTGACAATTATGGGTAAACCTATGAGTACAACACAGCATTTCGCCAATTGGGTGTGCGAAGAAGGTCTTGACAGTAAATTTCTAATGTTTTCCTTCATGGCATCGCGCAATACCCTTATCACACAAGGCCAAGGCACAACAGTAAAAACGATTTATATGCCCGACCTAAAGGAAATGAGAATACAATTACCTAGTCTGTCGGAACAACTAAAAATCGTCCAAGAAATCGAATCCCGCCTCTCCGTTGCCGATAAATTGCAGGAGAGCATTGAGGAAGGGTTGAAGAAAGCAGAGGCGTTGAAGATGAGTATTTTGAGGAAGGCGTTTAGGGGGGAGTTGATATGAATATTACAGGGAATTTCACCTTTTATCCGGTTGGGCAAGGTTGTTTTTATGTCGGCGATTTGCGCTTGAAGGGGCAAAAATTCGTCTTCGTTTATGATTGTGGGACAGACACTGGAGGCACATTTTTGCAGGATTCTATCTCTGACTTCAAACGAAAACACCAGAAGATTGACCTTCTCATCATCTCACATTTCCATGAAGATCACGTTTCAGGAGTGCAGGATTTACTGGCGGGTATACGATGTGATCGAATCCTGATTCCCTACTATACGCCCATAGAGCGTCTTTTGTTGGCGTCGAGCAATCCAAACGCGACACCGAACTACCTTGCATTTCTTGCTGACCCGATTAGTTTCCTTACGAATATTGCCGATGTCGGTGAAGTAATACTTGTCGGAGGAAATGATGAAACTGATGGTGAACAACCGTCATCAGATAAGCCGCTTCCGGTATTCGATAAAGTATTTCGGCTTGAGATAATAAACCAAAATCCACAGGAGGATGAGAATTTCAAGAATGCCGTTTTGGAGCTAGAGGGCCCGCATCGATTTTCGAATAAATTGTACTTATCGCAATCACCAAAACTTTCCCTTTCCGGTGTGTGGGAATTTGTTTTTTACGTTAAGAAATTCGATTCGGCCGCCGTAACGGCGTTCCGAAACGCAGTAGATAATCTGCTGTCGCCCTTACCTGGTGGGGGCGAGTTACGCGACTTATTCAGCCCTACAAACATTAAAAAAACGCATGGGCTATACAGTACTCATATAATCGGAAATATAAATTACACCTCTTTATGTTTATATCACCGTCCCGTAGACCGTTGTAGATCCATATATCTAAACGGCTTACTTGTATTGCGCTATTCGGGCTTTATGCGTAACAACCTATCTGGCACTCTTTTGACAGGCGATTCATTTTTAAGACAAAGTGCTGATTTCAACAATTTTTGCCTCCACTTTGGGGCATCCCGTATTGCTGAGACCTACTTTTTTCAGCTTCCACATCACGGTTCGGCTGGAAACTGGAACATTCTCCCAAACACACTTAAGGATATCCCTTTTTTTGTTGTGAACCATGGTTTTAAAAGAAGACATCATCCCAGTAATACAGTCATCGAGAACATTAACCGTTCATCAACCTATAAAAACGTGCTGTACAACCATCAATTTTCACGAATTGATTATCGGATTATTGCTGTAGCCTAAAATTTTTGCTAAGAGCCAAGACCGGCCATAAAAACCAAAAACCATGAACATCGACAAAATATACGATCTTAGAAAAAAGTTTACTATAATTGCCCTAACGGGTAGAAAGGGATCGGGTTGTGGAACTGTCGCAGAGCTGTTACGCCAGGGCTTCAGTGATGATAATGGTGTATTTCGGCACCCTAATCCAGCCGCTTCGCATAATTCTTACAGAAAGTATCGAATCGTATACAACTATGCTAAAGAGAATTTTGGCCCGCACACTTTAATTTCCTATAAGAAAATCCTATTCCTATTCATTCTAAAACTAGGTTATGATGAACTAATCATTTTTTTGAGAAGTTCTGATTTAAGAAAGGAATTTTCAGACTCTGGTCTCGAACATTTGAATGATTTCGAAGTAGAAATTCATCAATTTGAGAACTATCGACATCAGTTCAACCTATTACACGATCGAATAAGTTCATTATGGGAAATACGTCGAAAAAACGAACGCGAAAAAGCATTAAAAGACTTCTTTATTTCAAATGAATTTAATCAATTGGCTGACATCTTCTTTGATAACTTGGAATTAAAATCCACAGTTAAGCGAAACAAATTCCTTCAGGTAGTCGGTAACAATTTACGCAAGTCTGGTAGGATTAATGACGGAGAAAGATTTAGTCTTGATAACGTTTTTGTCTTAGCAACCGCAATTAACGATATTATTAAAGGGTTCTCTCGTGAAAACAAAAGAAAAAAGCAATCCGCCGAAATTGTTATTGACTCTTTGAGAAATCCCTTAGAGATTATGTTCTTTAGACAGCGCTTTTCTGCATTTTATACAATTGCAGTAAACCGAACAGAAAAGATTCGTAATCAAGTAATTAAGGAACGATATAAAAAGGATCAACCAAGCGATATCGAAACACTTACATCTGAGGAATATTCCGGAGCCAAAACGTTTCTCAATGTATTCAGAACTCCGATATCCATCTCGCTTTCAAGGACTATGATGAGGTGGATAGATTAAACGAGAAAGTAAAAAAACATAAGGAGAATGTATCGCCATATTTTTCATGGCAAATGCAACTCTTAAAGTTTGTTTCTCTTATAGACCAACCAGGTATTGTCACACCGTCTCCCGAGGAACGTTGCATGCAATTAGCCTTCACTGCGAAATACAATTCTGGTTGTATATCACGACAAGTTGGGGCGTCAATAACAGATGACAACTATGCAATTAAAGCTATAGGCTGGAACAATACACCTGAGGGGCAAGTACCGTGTGTGCTGCGAAATGTTGAAGATCTTCTGTCGGAGTCCGGTGATATCAGATCATTTACAACGTATGAGCGAGAAAATCCCGATTTCCAGAAAACACTTAGAGAGCATTACACGACTGAGAAGATCGACGCACATGTCAACGACCTCAAAGGTCGGAACGTGTGTTATTGTTTTAAAAGTCTAATAAATTCATATTCCGATGGGAAAAATCAGGTGCATACGAGATCTTTACATGCCGAAGAAAGCGCCTTTCTTCAAATCACAAAATATGGCGGGCAAGGGATTCTAAACGGTAAACTCTTCACAACGGCGAGCCCGTGTGAGTTGTGTTCAAAAAAAGCTTACCAGTTGGGTATAAAAGTAATCTATTATATCGACCCCTACCCTGGTATATCGTTGGAACACATTCTTACAGCGGGTAAAAAGAAACGGAATCCGACCATGAGATTGTTCCATGGCGCGATTGGTAATGCATACCACTGGCTATACGAACCATTTATGGCATACAAGGATGAACTGAGTTTAATCATGAATCAAAACATAAAAGATTTAGCGACTAGGAAACAAGCCATGCTTAATCAAAAGACAAATGAGTTACTTGCCGCAAACATCGATATTCAAAAATTGAGCGAAGAGAACGAAAAGCTCAGAGAACAATTAGCAAATCAAAAACCCAAATTAGAATCTTAGCTTAATTATATAGTAACTGCGAGGAGGCTAAGAAGCACATTAAACATCTTCGAAGCATCTACACATTAACTTTGTTTTTACCGACTTTCCGACCAACAACTGAAGTTTAACAGGAATATTAAATGATTCGAATACCAAAAATTTATCTCAATTCCTTCTACCCGATTTCCTGCACCAAGAAAGGCAAAAAAGCTGTGCGGGAATTTTCATTTCCGCCCTATATCGATGGATCCTGTAGAAGAGAGCCTGACTTCCAAAATCCCCATCCCTGTATCACTAGTCTTTGCAGGCCGTCTTTTTCGCAGAAACTAGATATTGGAGATACTGTAATTTATGTTACCAATAAAAAAGGAATAGGGTCACGAAAAATCGTAAGTATTTTGAGAGTTGACCAAATTTTTGAAAACCATCACACAGCTGCAGATTGGTATCATGACAACGGATTACAAATTCCAAATAATCTCATGATAAATGGCTCCGAGCCTTTCCATTTGAGTCAAACGCATCAGAAAATGGGCTGGGAAGCCTGCGTTAGGAATATTGGTTCGCTACAAAAATGGGACGACGGATACTACAAACGCGCAACCTACCATCCAAAAGTCGTTTCATGCAAAACTATTTACCTAGAACTCGAAAACCCGATAACTTTACCCGATAATATTTCCGGTAGGAGATTGATATCCCAAAACCCTCCTATTCTGAGTACTTTCGAATGGGATAAAATAAGACTTTTACTAAATCTATGAATACCCCCTCCTCCATCGTCTCCAAAATCTGGGCCTTTTGCCAAACCCTCCGCGATGACGGCGTGGGATATGGCGACTACCTTGAACAGTTGACCTATTTGCTGTTCCTGAAAATGGCAGACGAATATAGCGGCCCGTTGTATAACCGAAAGACCTCGATACCCGCCGAGTATGCCTGGCCGACACTCACCACCAAAAGCGGCGCGGAGCTCGAAACGCACTATAATACGCTACTTCGTGAACTCGGTAAACAAAAGGGTATACTGGGCCAGATTTTCCTGAAAAGCCAGAACAAAATCCAGGACCCCGCCAAACTCTACAAACTGATTACGCTCATCAACGCCGAAAACTGGATTGCCATGGGCGTGAAAGACAAAGGCGACATCTACGAAGGCATACTTGAAAAGAATGCCGAGGATACTAAAAGCGGCGCCGGGCAATACTTCACGCCGCGTCCGCTGATCAAAGCCATGGTGGAATGCCTCCGGCCTGAGCCATTGAAAACCATTGCCGACCCAGCCTGCGGCACCGGTGGTTTCTTTCTGGCCGCCTATGACTGGATCGTCGAAAACCGCGACCTTGACAAAGAAGCCAAAGAGTTCCTGAAATACAAAACCTTTTTCGGCAACGAGATTGTGGCCAGTACCCGTCGTCTGGCGCTGATGAACCTCTTCCTGCATAACATCGGCGACATCGAGTCGGATAACTTCATTTCGCCCAATGACGCGTTGATTACCGACTCGGGGGAGCGCTACGACTACATCCTGGCCAATCCTCCTTTCGGTAAGAAAAGCAGTATGACGTTCACGAACGCGGAAGGCGAACAGGAAAAAGAAGACCTCACTTACAACCGTTCCGACTTCTGGGTGACCACCAGCAACAAACAGTTGAACTTCGTGCAGCACATCCACACCATGCTCAAAACGACCGGGCAGGCAGCGGTCGTGCTACCCGACAACGTATTGTTTGAAGGCGGCGTGGGGGAAACCGTCCGTAAAAAATTACTCGAAACCACCGACCTTCATACCATCCTCCGCCTTCCTACCGGGATCTTTTATGCAAACGGCGTCAAAGCCAACGTACTGTTCTTTGACGGAAAGCCGTCAAGCAAATCCCCCTGGACAAAGGAAACCTGGATATATGATTACCGTACCAATATCCACCATACCCTCAAGAAAAACCCGCTGAAACTGTCCGACCTCCGGGATTTCATCGAGCTATACAACCCTGAAAACCGACACCTCCGGAAAGAAACCTACCATCCGGAAACCAATCCCGAAGGCAGATGGAGAAAGTTTGCATACGATGAACTGGTGGCCCGAGACAAAACCAGCCTTGACATTACCTGGCTGAAAGATAAGTCGATGACCGACCTCGAAAACCTGCCCGACCCCGACGAACTCGCGTTAGAGATAGTCGAAAATATTGAAGCAGGCCTAGAGAGCTTCCGGGCAGTAATTGCTTCGCTGAACCAGAAACCAACGTAGTTGTACCTTCGCACTTCCGATGCGGGGGCGAAACTCTCAAGCACCTACTAAACAACCCTCCAAGCCGCGTAGGCGTAAAAAGCCTTGACCCGGTCTCCTGAGAGGGTTGTTTTTTTGAACTAAGAAATTGAGCAACGGAGGAACCAAGCGCCGCCCCTAAGATAGTACTTCACCCCAACCACCCCAATTTCGAGCGTAGCCGAGAAATCTAAATTTACGAAGCCGTCGCCGTCATCCCGAGCAACGCGAGGGACCTGCCTTGCGTGAGCGCCTGAGTTCCTGAGTACCTTAGTCCCTGAGCGTCCAACAACCCATTACCAACTCCCAAATACCTCCCACTTCTGCGACTGCCTACTGAATGGGATCCCTCCTGCGTCGGAATGACAATAGGGGTGGAATGAAATGCGTAGGTAAATGAGCCTGAGTACCTGAGTTCCTTAGTCTCTGAGCTCCTTAGTCCCTGAGCGTCCAACAACCCATTACCAACTCAACTACCAATAACTGACAACTGCCTGCTCCTGAGACTGCGACTGCCTACTGCCAACTAAATGGAATCCCTCCTGCGTCGGAATGACAAAACGCGCGTTGTAATGCCCATAAGTCGTCGATTGGAAGCATCACTGCCTACTGCAACTGCCCACCGGCTACTCCTAAACCTGAGCGCCTGAGTCCCTGAGCGTCCAACAACCCATTACCAACTACCAATAACTGCCTACTTCCTACTGCCCACTGCCTACTCCTGAGACTGCG
>DATGXZ010000078.1:0-2995 GCA_035298445.1 Flavobacterium sp. | reverse complement strand
AAAACAACTGCTCCTGTAGATCCCAGGCTTCCTGGTAGTCCATGTGTCCGAGATCCCGAAAGAGTACATCGCGATTGGATACGACACTCATTTCTCCAATATGATTTCGAGGCTCATCGCCTCTGGGTTCCCCATATAATCCGAAAGTCCGTATGGCATCGTTACAGTATGCCTATCGTCACTGATCATCGCATTCTTGTCGGAAACCGACTTGACTTTCTTCGGAAAATGGTATTTCAATGTGTAGTTCGAACTGCCAAAGAGCGCCATCAAGCCACCCAGCGAGTCTTTCGCCTTAGCAAAAGCCTCCTTATCGGTAATGGTCACCTTGCGCCCAAACTTCCGCCCATCATACGAATAGGAGAGTTTAGAATAATCGGCTCCTCCCACAGCGGGGGTGCTTCCGTTTTTTAATTCCTGGGATTTCTTAAGAAGCTCCATCATGTCCCGCAATTCCGAAACTGAACCGAATGCCATGTCCATTTTGATGGCAAGTTCTTTCTTTTGTGGATCCATATGCATTCCCAACTTCATCTTTTTCAACACTTCAAACGATTGCTTTTCATCAGGAGTCATCCTGTCGAGACTGTCTTTCATCATTGCTGCCAACGAACCGAAATCGATGACCGTGTCGTGTACTTCTCCCATCTCCCCTTTCAATGACTGCTCGACCTGGTCGCCCGCCATCTGCATCATCTGCGAGGCATCGATATCATAGCGAATCGAACCGCTGCCATCTTCCTTTATCTCAATGTTTTCCACTACCTGGCACGACACCATTAAAAGCGCGGCCGCCCCTAACAGGAATAATTTTTTCATACGAATGCTTTTAAGCAAAGGTAGTTTTTTTGACAGCACCAAACATCAACTCGGGCGACACGTATCGCTTTGGGCAGGTGGTTGCAACATTTCTACCGACAACGTATCTTTGCAGCCTTAAAAAAATCTGTCATGGCCTTATCCGAACAGGAAATCGGGCGCCGCGAGGCACTCCAGGAACTTCGGGCCCTCGGCATTGAGCCGTACCCCGCCGCTGAATTCAACGTAACTGCACACTCCCGCGCGATCATCGAACAGTTCGATGTATTTGAAGGGAAGGAAGTGGTGCTTGCCGGACGGTTAATGGGTAAACGGATCATGGGTAAGGCGTCGTTCGCGGAGCTGAAAGATGCCGAAGGACGGGTACAGATTTACATCTCGCGCGACGACATTTCGAATGACGACGAGAAAACCGCGTATAATGTTGTTTTCAAAAAACTGCTTGACATCGGTGATTTCATCGGAGTAAAAGGAACGGTTTTCAAAACGCAGGTCGGCGAAGTATCGGTTCACGTAACCGAGTTGCAACTGCTCGCCAAAGCACTGCGCCCGCTTCCGATTGTCAAGACGGACGCTGACGGAAAGGTTCATGATGCATTCGCCGATCCGGAACAACGTTACCGTAGGCGGTATGTTGACCTCACCGTCAACGACCATGTGAAAGAGACCTTCCTCAAACGCACACGCCTCTTCAATGCAATGCGCTCTTTTTTCAATGACCGTGGGTACCTCGAAGTCGAGACGCCGATTCTACAGCCCATACCGGGCGGTGCGGCCGCACGTCCGTTCGTCACGCACCACAATGCGCTAGACGTGCCACTTTATATGCGGATTGCGAACGAATTGTATCTCAAGCGGCTTATTGTTGGAGGCTTTGACGGCGTGTATGAGTTTTCCAAAAACTTCCGAAACGAGGGAATGGACCGCACACACAATCCAGAGTTTACGGCTATGGAGATTTACGTAGCCTATAAAGACTACCACTGGATGATGGATTTCACCGAGCGCCTGCTTGAACATTGCGCGTTGGCTGTCAACGGAACGACACTGGCAACGTTCGGCGAACACACCGTCGACTTCAAAGCGCCGTATAAACGCATTTCGATGACCGACGCCATTCAGCAGTTTACCGGATTTGATATAACAGGAAAATCAGAGCAGGAGCTTTACGAGGCGGCTAAGTCGATGGGTATCGAAGTGGATGCGACTATGGGGAAAGGAAAACTCATCGATGAGATTTTCGGTGCGAAATGCGAAGGAAACTTTATCCAACCGACCTTTATCACCGACTATCCGAAAGAGATGTCGCCACTGTGCAAACAGCACCGCGACCATCCGGAGTTGACGGAGCGCTTTGAACTGATGGTTTGTGGGAAAGAAATCGCGAATGCATACTCGGAACTCAACGACCCGATTGACCAACGCGAACGTTTTGAGGCTCAATTGGCTCTGGCCGAGCGCGGTGACCTAGAGGCCACGCAGTTTATAGACGATGACTTCTTGCGGGCACTTGAATACGGGATGCCGCCGACATCGGGGCTTGGAATCGGCATGGACCGCCTGATTATGTTTCTCACGAACAACGCGTCCATACAGGAAGTGCTGTTCTTCCCGCAAATGCGCCCCGAGAAAAAGCAGGTTCAGATTGAACTTTCCGCAGATGAGAAGCTTATAGTCGACCTGTTAAAAGCAGCTGATAACACGAGTCCGTTGTCGGAACTTAAAACGCGTTCGGAACTTAGCGGCAAGAAATGGGATGCGGCCATGAAAGCATTATCCGGCCACAAACTCATAAAAATACTAGTCGACGGCGATTTGAAAACGGTCGAATTGGTAGGCTAACGCACCGTAAAGAAGCGACGCAAAGTGCCGTGCGCGTTTTGCGATATGGTTTTTATTGGTTAGATTTGACTTATCGTATAACCGACTAATAAATTGAAGATGAAAAAACTACTTGTAGCGCTTGCGTTTTTTGCCGTTGCGGGCGCATCGGCACAGACGAAAGCGGCACAGCCAAAAGCTCTTACGGCGCAGGTACCTGCCAGCAACCATGACGCAAAAGCACAGAAAAATGTGGATGACCTGGCGGCTGTGGTTGCGTTGGCCCCCAACCAGAAATCAGACATGAAGCAACTGTTTATCAACAAGTTTCGTATGCTGACAGAGAATGGTGAAC
>DATGXZ010000077.1:0-2858 GCA_035298445.1 Flavobacterium sp. | reverse complement strand
CTTACGAAGGATCTCTACCGCTTTTTCGAAGTCGCCTTCAGCTTCTACGAGGGCTTTTTTGCAGTCCATCATACCGGCACCGGTCTGGGTGCGGAGTTTGTTTACGTCTGCAGCAGTTATAGTTGACATAGTCTGTAAATGGATTTAATGATTGAAAGATTGAAAAATTGAAAGACAACCCGCAAATAGAAGCGAATTTTTACATCTTTCAATCCTTCAATCTTTAAATTTTTGTTATGCTTCTTCTGTCTGTGCGTCAGCTTCAGGAGCCGCTTGTTCAGCTACTTCCGCTTCAACAGCAGGTACTTCCGCTACCGGGGCAGCCGCTACTTCCATAGCTTCTGCTTCTTCGGTTTCGTCAGCTTCTTTATCAGACGTACGGTTGTTGAGTCCGTCGATAATCGCAGCCGTCACCAGTGAAAGCACTTTTTCGATCGATTTTGAAGCGTCATCGTTGGCAGGGATCACGTAGTCGACCTCACGTGGGTCAGAGTTCGTGTCTACCATTGCGAAAACTGGAATGTTTAATTTTTGCGCTTCTTTCACCGCGATGTGCTCTGCCTTGATGTCAACGACAAAAAGGGCAGCTGGGAGCCTTGACATGTCAGCGATCGAGCCGAGGTTTTTCTCGAGCTTCGCACGCAGACGGTCAATCTGCAATTTTTCTTTTTTAGACAGGGTGTTGAACGTGCCGTCTTTCTTCATCTTGTCGATAGACGTCATTTTCTTAACCGCTTTGCGGATGGTGACGAAGTTCGTCAACATACCACCTGGCCATCTTTCCGTAATGTACGGCATGTTGGCGGCGGATGCTTTCTCCGCTACGATGTCCTTAGCCTGTTTTTTGGTTGCTACGAAGAGTACTTTGCGACCGGAAGCGGCGATTTTCTTCAGGGCTTCGTTGGCCTCCTCGATTTTGGCAGCCGTTTTGTAAAGGTTGATGATATGGATGCCGTTACGCTCCATATAGATATAGGGAGCCATGTTCGGGTCCCATTTGCGGGTCATGTGGCCGAAGTGGACACCTGCCTCGAGTAGTTCTTTAACGTCTACTTTATTTGCCATTTTTGTAATAGTTTACGTTCTGTTGTATAACTAGCAATGAACCTCTCAATTAACGGGTAATCTCGATTCATTTAGATGCTAAACTAACCCCGGTTTCATCCGGGTAACAACACTTTTTTGGTTTTTAATTCGATTCTGTAATCAGTGGGACGAAACGATTAACGTTTAGAGAACTGGAATCTCTTACGTGCTTTCTTCTGTCCGAATTTCTTACGCTCTACCATACGTGGGTCGCGTGTCAGGAGGCCTTCCGGTTTCAGGATCGCCCTGTTACCTTCACCTACTTCGCACATCGCGCGGGAGATCGCCATACGGATGGCTTCCGCCTGCCCGTTGGTACCACCGCCGTACACGTTTACCTTCACATCGAAGTTCGCGGCATTGTCGGTCATTGCCAACGGCTGCATCACTTTATACTGAAGCGTAGCCGTAGGGAAATAGGTAGCGAATTCTTTCTTGTTGATCGTGATTTTTCCTGATCCCTCAGAAACGTATACACGGGCAACAGCTGTTTTTCTTCTTCCGATTTTGTGGATTACTGCCATTACTTCAGGTCGTTAAGGTTAACGGTTCTAGGCTTCTGTGCACCGTGTTTGTGCTCAGGACCTACTACTACATTCAGGTTGCGGAAAAGCTCAGCGCCGAGTTTGTTTTTCGGGAGCATTCCTTTTACGGCCTTCTCTACCAGCATAGCAGGGTTTTTCTGCTGTACTACTTTGGCGGAAAGGACACGTTGTCCTCCAGGATAGCCGGTGTGACGTACATACGTCTTGTCTTCCAGCTTGTTGCCTGTAAGGTTGATTTTTTCTGCGTTGATTACGATCACGTTATCACCACAGTCGACGTGAGGGGTATAGCTCGGTTTGTTCTTGCCACGAAGGATCATCGCCACCTTCGACGCGAGACGCCCCAAGTTATGACCTTCAGCGTCTACCACAACCCACTCCTTGGTGACTGTGGCCTTGTTGGCTGAAATCGTCTTGTAACTTAGTGTGTTCACAATACTTTATTTAAATTAAACATTCCATCCCCAATAAAAGGGGTTGCAAAAGTACGATTAATATCTATAAATACAAATGGCGTCCAAAAATTCTTTTCCGTTGGAAATCAGCCTTCCCAAAGGGTCTTCCGAATGCCGGTTTTAGGGAAAAATACATTTCGTCTCTCCCTACGGCCAAAAACAATCCGGATGCCGTTATATATTAGCATACATACGCCGTTGGTTTCGTTTTGGCGGATTCTTTACCGTTTTCGTTTAATTTTTGTAGTGTTTGGGTTATGCCGCCGGATTTAATCCTACACAATTACCTATATTTGTTTGATTCTTAAAGACGCCACCCATGAAATCGAAAGCCACGCTCAAGCAGATTGCCAAGGAATTGCACGTGTCGGTATCTACCGTGTCCAAGGCGCTGAACGACAGCCCGGAAATCAGTGAACCCACCAAGATCCGGATCCAGGAATTCGCGAAACTGAAGAACTACAAACCCAATGTCATCGGTCTTAACCTTAAGAACCGCAAGACCAAGACCATCGGGGTCATCATCCCGAACATCCTCAATCCGTTTTTTGCCAAGGTTTTCAAAGGCATTGAAATGAAGGCAGATGAAAAAGGCTATAACCTCATTACGTGTATTTCGAACGAATCGCTTGAAAAGGAACTCCACGCGCTCGACATGCTCAGCAACGGAACGGCCGACGGTTTCATTCTTTCGGTTTCGGAGGAGGCTCAGAAGCAAAACGAGTTCCAGCATTTCATAGACGTCATCAACGACGGTACGCCCATCGTGATG
>DATGXZ010000076.1:0-4140 GCA_035298445.1 Flavobacterium sp. | reverse complement strand
GTTCACCCTTGAACCCGGTGACATCATCGCCACGGGAACACCTGCCGGAGTCGGTGCCGGCCGCGACCCACAGGAATGGATGTGGCACGGCGACGTGGTGGAAGCCACGGTCGAAGGAATTGGCACTATCACCAATACAATCAAAGAGTTAGGAAAGTGAAAAATAGCTGGTACTATTTCAAGATCGTCTTCTTTAGCGTAGGCGCCGGAATATTTAGCGGCATGTTGGTGTATTTGCTGATCATGGGACTGGGTGAAGCACAGTTTAGCCTTATCGAGGCGTTCGAAAAGGCCTTGGTGGTTTCCTTTGGTACCGCACTTTTTCTCGGCTTAATCAATATATTTGCCCGCTTCGATTTTACAAAAAAGAAAGAACAACCGTGAATACAGCACCTAAAAAATACCGCATCGGGCAGATCGTGCCCTCTTCGAACGTCACCATGGAAACCGAGATCCCGGCGATTTTTCGCGCGCGGGAGACCGTGTTGCCTGAGCGCTTCACCTTCCACTCCAGCCGGATGCGCATGAAGAAAGTCACCAAAGAAGAACTCGAAGCCATGGACGCCATGAGCCTCAAATGCGCCCTGGAGCTCTCTGACGCCCACGTCGACGTGATGGGCTACGCCTGTCTGGTCGCCATCATGAGCATGGGCCGCGGCTACCATTGCGTGTCGGAGGTCAACCTCCACCAGGAAACCGTGGCGAACGGCTTCCCTACTCCGATTGTCACCAGCGCGGGTGCACTCATCAATGGACTTACAACACTCGGCGCCAAAAAAGTGGCCGTCATCACGCCTTATATGCGCCCCCTCACCGACCTCGTGGTCGATTATATCGAACACCAGGGGTTTGAGGTCGTCGACTCCATCGCCCTTGAAATCCCCGATAATCTGGAAGTTGCGGCCCAGGATCCGATGAACCTGCTCGAAATCTACAAACGCCTTGACCTGACCGGCGTTGACGTATTGGTCGCCTCGGCCTGTGTGCAGATGCCGTCGTTAGAGGCGATTGACCTGTTGGAACAAGCCACGGGTCTCCCGGTTACATCAGCCGCCGTGTGCACCACCTATGAAATGATGAAAAAACTCGGCATCGAAGCCAAAGCACCTATTGGCGGTACCCTGCTCAGTGGCCGGTTTTGATCCAACGCCACGGTAGCGGTTTGCGTTAGGGACCGCAGCGGCAGCCCCTTGCAACCGAAGGCCTTGCGACGCCGGCAAACGAGGCGACCAACGGAAGCCGCGGTGCGCCGATGCGACGCCGCCTGAGGTAAAAGGGCTACAGCGGAGGGCCCGGCCCGTGCCTGCGGTTATTTCCCAACGAACTGCGAAAAGCGAAGCATTGCATGGAAATCAATGCGTTATCGACACGGGCAACGCCCAAAATTTACATTTCCAATACATTTCCGTAACGTTTTTCTTCGAATTATATAACGATTCTCCAAAATGGTGTAAGGCGTTCGCGCCTAACTTTGGGCAACTTTGTGACACAACCTAAAGCCACTACAAATGGAAGCCACATTCAACTACGAAGACGACATGGAGATCATCCGCATCAACGATGACACCGACTACGACAATCAGTTCGATTTCGATTTCGACTACGACCCTAATGAAATGTACTATGCGCTTCAGAATGATCCGGAATAATGTGACGACTGCACAGTATTACGTCACGAAGTACAGCAGTTACCTTATAGCGCTGTTAAGTTAGCAGCCCGCAGTGCATGTGTGTTCGGCACCATGCGAAAAAGCCCTTTGGTTTAGACTGGAGGGCTTTTTTAATTAGAAAATGAGAGAATTAGATAATTAGATAATGTGAAATGCTGTAATCGAGAAATTTTACTAATTGTGGGGTGCAAAAGATAGTAGTCAATTTTTGATATAAACCGCTAAGCGCACGGAATACAAGTTTAACTAACCACTCATCATCAGCCGTTTAGTGCTTCGGAGTCTGGCAATCAAAGCGGCAAATGTCCGGTTACCTAATGCTGCATTATCTAATTTTCTAATTCTCTCATTTTCTAATTACTCCCCTTCAACCTTGCCATCAACGCCTCCAAATTCACCGTCGCAAACGACGAACTGTGGTCGGATAAGCCGTACGGAATGATCAGTTCGCCATTGTGGATGATGGAACCGCAGGAATAAACGACGTTCGGCACGTAGCCTTCGCGTTCGTCAGGGTTGGGAGTGATCAAGGGGTCGTTGAGTCGGCCGATCTCGATTTCGGGGTTTTCCAGGTCGAGTAAGGCCGCACCGATGGTGTAGCGGCGCATCGGGCCAACGGCGTGGGTCACGACCAGCCATCCATCGGGCGTCTCGATGGGCGAGCCGCAATTCCCCATCTGCACGAACTCCCACGGATGCTCAGGCGTCTGGATCCGGATCGGATCTTCCCACACGTTGATATTGTCGGAATACATGATGTAGTTGTTCCAGCCGTCGATGCGCGACAGCATGCAGTATTTGCCACGGATCTTACGCGGAAAAAGCGCCAGGTTTTTGTTTTTGGCGCCGGCGCCGTTGAGTGGACTCGTCTTAAACGAATAGAAATCGTAGGTTTTCAGCAGCTTCGGCATGATGTGGTAGCCGTCATAGGCCGTGTAGGTGGCGTAATAGACCGTCGCGCCGTTTTCACGGGTAAACTTGACAAAGCGGGCGTCTTCGATGCCTTTGCTTTCCAAATCGGAGATCGGAAAGATGACGCGGTCGCTGATGTCGGTGTCGCGGGAGAAAGTGATTTTGCGGTAACTGTCCGACAACGCGAGTATAAGATTGTATTGGGCCAGTATCTGCGGGTCATTCGTTTCCGCTTTCTCCGCCAGGACAATCTTTTTCAATGCGTCGTAATCAAACGTTTCCCCCAGGTTTTTGTCGACCGCATCGAGGAATTCGGTGTTGATGCCCTCATCCGCCCCAATTTTCAAAAATAATTTCTTTTGATAGACCGCATTGCGCACCCGTTCGGCCTCGTCGATATAGAGTCCGGCCGGTTGCACCTGTATGTCGTTATGCCGGTCGATCACCGCACGTCGGAACACCACGGAGGATACGTGCCCCTCTCCCACCGCACGAAAACTGATGATGACGCGCAACTGGCCTTCCTCGAGGTTATACTGATCGGGATCTTCTACGATGGACGGATTGAAAAAAGCCGCCGATTCAATCGAATATTCATGTGTGAAATACGATCCGATCAAGAGACGGGTGAATTCATCAAGCGTATCGGGCTTGGCACCGGCCATTTCAATATACGGCTTCACCCGCTCACAATGGCGGTACAGCTTATGGGTAATATTACGGTGGCGACGGGAAAAATCCTGCAGCAAGGGCGATACGATGCGAAACACTTCTTCTTTCGGAAGCTCTAATACTTTTTGGATCAGGGCCACCGCCCGTTCTTCTCCGTTAAAAAAAAAGCGCGCGATGACGCGTCGTGAATCAGGACTGACCTTTACGTTTTTACGTACAATAGAAATTCTCATGGAATGGGTGCTTGGGCTTTATTCTAATGTACCACTTAATCCCCAAAAACACTTCGCGTAATGTGAAATTTTAGGATTCTCTAAACACTTCCCAAATACCGTCCGTTATTTTATAAGTATTGGATTATAAATATGTAACACAAAACGGCCCTTCAAACCAGAAATTTGATTCTTACGGACGTTGGCTTCCGGCCAGAACCGTCCCAACTCAAAACGCAACACCCAAAACCCAAAACCCACATGAACGGCTTTTTCAAATCCCTCATCGCCGGCTACGGCGCCTCAAAACTCGGCGGTGGATGCCTCGGCACCATCATTGTATTCGTCATCATCTACTGGCTGTTGGGCCAGTTCTAAACACCACGCGTATGCACACAGACAAAAACCGTGAAGACTACACGGAAAACCAGAACCGCCACGATTTCGGGGCTTCGGACCCATATGGCAAAAACAGCGACTTCGATGCGGAAAATGAAAGTACGGCCTCCGACGAAAAGACGGAACCCACCGGACCGCTCGATGCCCTTATCGGTCACGACGCCGATGATTCACTTACCACCGACGAGCGCCACGATGCCGATCCGGCGGCCACCAAGCCTGACCAACGCACCGGGCCAGACGATGTAGCTCGTTGACCAGGAAAAAAAGCGGAG
>DATGXZ010000075.1:0-11307 GCA_035298445.1 Flavobacterium sp. | reverse complement strand
CATACAGCGTGAGGTCGGTTTGCATGGCGGCCGCCGATACATAGGCCGGGATCACGCCCGCACCATTCGAGTTGATCTGGTAGATGGCATCTTCGGCAAACACTTTGTTGTCGATGTCGATGCTCTTCATGGCTTTCCGTTGGTCATCGTTCAGCGAAATGGCCGGCAACTTCGCCAGGACGGTCGCCAGGGCGGAGTTGATGGCGGTGAGGTCAGCGGCTGAAATCGTCGTATTCAGCCGGTTTTCAGTGAGATTACTCATGACGTTTTATTTTAAAAAAAGGGGGCGAAATGCACGCCCGGTGTTATACAATGGGCGCGAATTTAGCAGGCTGTTACGATGTTGCAACACGTTTATCGGACTTTGTCCGAATCCGGTCGTATTATGGGTGAATCCGGTAGGTAAGGGGAATGGGGAGGGGCGAATTTAACAATTTGTAAAGGGTGGTGAAGGGGAACTGAGGAACTGAGTAACTGAGAAACTGAGGAATTGAGGATTGGGTAACGGAGAGACTGAGTGGATGCATCGTAAAGGACGTCGGAACTAGTGCCAGGTAGCGTGGTGGCCATGGTAGATTTTATCCTAAAAGGTTTGTTAAATCAGGTATTAATTTTATGTTTGCGATCCTAACATCCCAACCTTATGTACAAAAAGAGCATAAGTATCATTACGTTGCTACTCCTGTGTTTGCTGGTCGGTTGTTCAGCTGAGAGTGGCTGTCCAAAAATATCGAATCCGAGGGTGACGGTGGGTTCTTCCGGTGTTACCGTGGAAACCAGGGAATCAGGATATTTCCGCATTGAGTTTGGGCCTACTGGTTTTACACGTGGCACAGGTTGGAACCTTTGGGAGGCAGGTAACATTCTATACGTCGGGCCCATGGCGCCTTCCACGACCTACGATATTTATATTACAAAAGTGTGTGACCCTGAGTCTGAAAGCGATCCGTACGTGCTTTCAGCGCTCAAAACGAACGCCAGTAACTGTACGTATCCTGTTTCAGTTGACATTACGCAGTCATCGCCCACGGCCTTATCGCTTGATTTTGATTACGGTGACTTTAACGATCCCGATCATTTTGAACTGGAATATGGCCTGGAGGGTTTTACCCAAGGAACCGGAACGAGCGTTTCAATCCCAGGCAACTCGTCATCTGCGATTGGTTTGTCGGACCTTCAAGCGGGCGAGAGGTACGATTTGTATTTTCGGGCCGTATGCTCGGGTCTTGACGGTACGCCCTGGAAAAAGGTACCCTACACGTTGGGTGTAAACTGTCAGGAGCCCATAGATCTCAATTCCATCATTGTTTCGGGTTCCTGTTCGACAGGCGTCGGTGCAACCCGTATGTTCTCGTGGTCGTATCCGTATAGCAGTGTTTATAATTATAGTATTTCGTTGGTCAGTGCCAACAACATAGGCAATCCAGACGCGGGCCAGATCTTCACCACAACCGAAGAATCTATTTCAATTCCCGGGCTTGATTGCACTCCACGCGCCTTTTTTGTACGGGCTAATCGTTATGGGAATCAGACGGGTAGTGCCTGGGCGGGTCCGTTTTATTTTTAGTCGGGGCATTGTATCGTTAGGAAGTGGTTCCGGGGTTGAGGTTTGGCAACTGATGTCCAACACCCAACACCTAACTCCTAACCCCGAACCCCTACAAGTATTTTCCCGAGAGGATCAGTCCAACTCAAAACTCAACACTCAAAACTCAACCCAAACAGGTATTTTCCCGAGAGGATCAATCCAACCCAAAACCCAAAACCCAAAACCCAAAACCCAAAACCCAACACCCAACACCTAACTCCTAACTCCCAACCCCAACTTTGACTCTTACACCGCCCCGCGAAGAACTACGTAGGGGCGGTGTGTTAGTCGGAAAAATGGGTCGATGGACGGTACAGCAGAGGGCGGAAATCAGGAATTCGGTACATTCGGCCTATTGGATGTTTTTCAAAAGTGTCGATTGATGAGGCTATAAGTAGCCAACGCTACAGTAAAGGGCCTGCATAGCGCGACTAAAAATACTACTGAAATGCGATGCTTCCTCTTTCTTTTATTGTTCGCAGAGTTCGGATTTGCGCAACATTGTGCAGAACTTAATGCCACACAGTTGGTCATGTCTGAACATTACAACAACGCGGTCGGGACTGCCAAAATAAAGGAGCGAATTATAGCGGGCGTTTATGACAACCGTAAAGTACTTCTCTGTAGAACTAACTCAGAATCGTGCGTGAGGCACCTGCTGGACGCGTATAAGATCGAGAATGAAAATGCGATTATACTCAAAAGCGGGGATTGGGAGTCCTATCCGGATTTTTTAAAGGAGGAGATCGTGGCGTCCATTCTATACGATACTTGGGGCCATACTATGAAACCGGACGGCCCGCTGTCGGTGGTATTCAAATCCGGACAGTCTCCTTTCGAATACCTAAATCCGTACTCCAAAATGCTCTTCGGTTCCTTTTCGAAGCCAGATTACCTGCAGGGAGGAAAAGGAGCTAACGCCTATGGGCCGAATTGCTGGTATAATTCCATATCCGCTATCGTTGACAAGTCGTCATCTTTGGCGCGCAACTACGAACTACGTACCCAAGAATGGAAAACACCCCGTTTCATGGGAGCAGCGGAATTCAGATGCCATATGCAGCATTTCGTAAAAGTCGATAATCCGGAGTTTGGGGACATCGTCAGGTACTACACCGATTCCATATATTACGATCCCTCAAACGAGATATATCACGGGGAGGTACACGCAGCCGTGTTCGTCGGTAGAGACTCAATAGGAAATATTGTACTGACCAAAAACGGACGATCAGACCTTAACTTCCTTATCTTTCAGTATGAACTGGATGTAGATCGTCAGTACCGTACGCCGTCTACGATTAAGAAGGGATACTTCCGCTTGCAAAAGGGGCGTAGTTTTATCGATCCATCAACGGATACTACGTGTTCCTGTTACAAAAGTTATCAGGTAGATATGACAAATTATACGGACCGGTTTGAGTGTCTTGCCAATCGCATTACACCGAGGCCGTGTAACAATGTGAGGAGGCCCTGCTTTTGCTATCCCGAAGTTTGGGTTACAAACTAATTGACGGTTTGGTAAATTTCGCTCTTCCCCGTAACGGTAAACGTTTCTGTCCCTGCGGCCTCCAAACAAATCACCCTTGACACCATTCACTTTACGCTGTGTACGTCATCCTATTTAGTTCTGTATGCCTCGCCGTCGCCGCCATTGGCTTCATCCTCTACCGGCAACGCCAGAATACAAAAGCGATCCAAACGGTTACGGAGCGGCACCGGGGTACGTCCTCCGAACGGGAATTGGTGCTGCAACTCCTGCGGATGGGCTTTCGTAACACCGCGATCTTCCATGACCTGTATATCCGGAACCGCAACGGAACCTATACCCAGATCGACCTGGTGCTGGCCACGGACGTCGGTATTCTCGTATTCGAAGTGAAGGAGTATAGCGGTTGGATCTTCGGAACGGGCACCCAACGAAACTGGACGCAGGTAATGGGCTACGGGCGGTATAAATACCCGTTTTATAACCCGGTCTTCCAGAACCGAAAGCACGTCTCGGACTTACGAGACCAGCTTCCGCAATTCAGGGATATTCCCTTTTACTCCATCGTAGTGTTCTATGGAAATTGTCAGTTCGTAAAAGTGAAGGAGATACCCTTTGATACGTTTCTGGTCAAATGGCATGAGGTGGCAAACGTCATCAACGGCATTGTCGCAAGCGGTAAATCAGCGCCTTACAAAGACAAATGGGAAGTGGCGCACTTTTTGGCAGCCGCGGCCCGAAATGGCGCCGATCACCAAATCGTACAAGAGCACGTGATCAACGTCACACAGTGGCGAAGACAGTTTGGATCGGGAGGGTGAGGATGGGTGAAGTGGAGGAACTGAGGAACTGAGTAACTGAGAAACTGAGGATAAGTCGAAAGTTGAAAGTCAAAAGAAGTAGCAAGTAGCAAGTAGCAAGTAGCGAGAGGCAAGAGCAAAGAGCAAAGAGCAAAGAGCAAAGAACCAAGAACCAACAACTAACCCCCACCAATAGACCTTACGTCCAACGTGAACGAACCCCAACCCAAAACCCAAAACCCAAAACCCAACCCCCAACCCCTACAAGTATTTTCCCGAGAGGATCATTCCAACTCAAAACTCAACACTCAAAACTCAACCCACACCGGTATTTTCCCGAGAGGATCAATCCAACCCAAAACCCAAAACCCAACCCAGCGCTAGGTTTTCACTATTTTCCCGCCTTTCACTATGGTCATTTTCCCCATGAAATGGCGGGGATCTTCAAACGGATTTTGCTCCCATAAAATCAAGTTGGCCTTTTTGCCTTGTTCTACCGAACCCGTTTCATGCTCTATCCCCATTGCTTTTGCGCCATTATAACTGGCTATTCTAACTACCTCTGAAACACTAAAACCATACTTGCTGAGAATAAGGAGCTCTGAGATATTTACTTTGCCACCATTAGGCATGTCGGAACCCAATCGGATTTCAATTCCCTTATCTTGCATCGTTTTTGTGTATTTCATCATAATCGCAAAATTTTCTCTACACCGTTTGAGCTGTTTTGTAGTTAACGTCGTGTCTTTGGGAGTGGTGAAATAGGTCGGCTCAAATTGCTCGTAAATACGGTGAATGGTTGTCGAAAAAGTTCCTTTTTTCCTGGCGAGATTGTTTATAAAAGTCACCATTTCAGGTTTTTTGTTTTCGTCAATAAATCTGAATTGTTCCAGGAAAAATTCCAACATCCTGGCCTCGGTATTCAGTTCGCCAAAATTTGCATTGAATTGTTTATTCAATTTTTCCCAATCTGCATCGGTTGTTATAATGCTGTTCGGAATGGTAGCAATATGCTCGTAATTAGTTAAACCGACATTCAACGTATGTTGCATGGTTAAATACGCTGGGTTGAAATCGCCAATGTGTCCATAAACTTTCATTTTCAGACTGTCTGCGGTTTTGCAACAAACAGAAAATTCAGGCTCTTTCAGGCGGAAGTACAGTTTCAGGTGTTGTAATCCGAGGTTGTGATACGCTATAATTTTTTGTCTTGCTTTTTCGGGAGTTACGACTTCCGTGTGCCCGATATAAGGAACTCTGTTGTCTTTTGAAATCAATGCCCCACCACATACATAGAAGTCTACGTAGTTTGGATCGGGCGTCTTCTGCCATTCTGTTAACGATGTAAGCCAATTTTCAGGTTGTCCCATGGTCAGGACTGTCGTGGTTCCATGTGGCAAATAGTCGTCCGACAATTTTTTGCGTAGTGAAACCAGGCTGTCTTTCGCTAAAAACGTCGGCGCATTTTCATAGTCTCCAAACACGTCTGTCGGATGAACATGGGTGTCAATAAAGCCAGGGGTAACCAGCTTTCCTTTGGCATCTATTGTTTCTTTGGCAGTGTAGGAATCAGAACGGCTAACTATAGCTTCAATTCGTCCATTTAGGATGAGTATCGTCTGATCGTCTGTTGTCTTTCCAGTTTTTACATCCAGTACCTGTGTATGGGTAATGACCAAATCATAGGTTTTATCGGGTTTGCAAGCCTGTAGTAGTGTTAGCAATAAAAGGTAAATGGTTAGATACTTTTTCATGAATGGCTGCCGGATGCCCAGATTTCTTCTGGTTTTCAATTTCTACTCAACGCCCAATTGCCGTCCTTCCTTCAATGCCTTTTTGTCCATGGCGGAACCCAACACAACACCGATTCCCATTCCGATGGGCAATCCGATGCCCAGGACACCGATATTTCCGATACTGACACCAATGGCAGCGCCAATGGGAAGTCCGAATGCCGTCATACCCAGCATCATCCACATATTGCGGTAATAATTTTTCGGGACGAGTTTCATCTCTTTTTCGATCTTTCTCAGGAGCGACATTTGCTCCTGTTTTATGAACCGGCACAACTTTTTGCCCTCCAGAGGTGATGCATTTATTTTATCTACGCTCACGTTTAGGGCACTTATGAGGGTTTCAGGCAGTTCTCTCTTACTCAGTTCGTTGAGAAGTTCGCCAAACTGGGTATACGTTTGGTTCAGTTTGACATCGGAAAAAGGTTGTTCTGGATATTTTAATTTTTTGATTTCCATCTGGTGTCTCTTTACGTAATCGGGTTGTGTAGTACGCATTCGTTTTCAAATATACGTAAATAGGGCGGGGAGCAAGGAGCGAGTATCAAGTATCAAGTATCAAGGAGCAAGGAGCGAGAGGCGACAGCAAAGAACAAAGAACTATGAACCAAGAACCAAGAACCAAGAGCCAAGAACCAAGAGCCAAGAACCAAGAACCAAGAACTAACACCCGCCCCCCAATAGACCTTACGTCCTGCGTGAATGAACTACCACTCAAAACCCAAAACTCAACACCCAAAACCCAAAACTCAACACCCAAAACCCAACACCCAAACCCCGCTCGTCCCGATTAAAGGGCACGTTTCCCTTCAAAAGCCCACCGATAGTTGTATTTTCTCGCGTGAACCTCTCTAACCCAAAACCCATAACCCAAAACTCAAAACCCAACCCCCAACCCCCCTCCTCCTTGTTTATTGCAAGAATAGCCCTATGTTTGCGATTCCAAAAAAATCACATATTATGTTACGAAAGTTAGGGGGCGGTGCCCTTATCGCGCTGGTCTGGTTCCTCGGTGGTTGCTCGGGCGACGACGGAGGCGGCTGCGGAAAAATCAAGAATGCGACATTTTCAGTGCGGCCAACCGCTATTGACCTTAATTTTGAAACGACCGCCGACGCGAACAGTTATCGTATTGAATATGGGCCGACGGGCTTTACGCCGGGCAGCGGACAATCGATGACCACGTCGACGAGCTATGTTACGGTATCCGGACTCACACCGTCTACCACCTACGACATGTATGTAACAAGCATCTGTAGCGCTGAAAGCACCAGCAAGCCGTATGCGCTGTCCAGCATCACCACCACCCCGAGTGAGTGTACAGGTACCACATCGGTAAGTGTGACCCAGTATTCGACGACCACTGCCAGTCTGTATTTTTCCTATACCAATTCACAGCCGAATCGTTACGAACTCGAGTACGGCCTGCAAGGCTTCGCCCGCGGTACTGGCACACGGCTTTCCACCACGGGTTCGGATTACACCATTGACCTTTCTAACCTGCAAACCAGTACGGCCTACGATTTTTATATCCGGGCGGTCTGTTATGATACCGATGGTACTCCGTGGACGAAAGTGCCCTACACGACAGTAGCGTCTTGTCCGCAGCCCACTAACCTCAATTCGTACAACATCTCCGGTGCGTGTAATTCCGGCAATGGTGAAACCCGTGGGTTTACATGGTCGTATGACTTCGGGCAGCCCACGAGCTACACGATTTCGATCGTGAGTGCTTCGGGTGTGAATAATCCGGCTGGGGGTAATACCTTTACGACATCAAACCCGAGCATCGCGCTTTCAGGTATGTATTGCAACTGGGACGCCTTCTTCGTGCGTGCCAACTGCGGTAACGGCGAGAGCAGTGCATGGGCGGGACCGTTTTACTTCTAATACCACTTTAGTGTATAAAGGACGCATCCGGGAGGGTGCGTTTTTTTTTTGTAATTGAGTCCCTGAGTCCCTGAGTCGGTGAGTCCCTGAGTTATGAGGCGCTCAGGAACTCATTTCAAACCATCTTTATGCGTCTTCTTTTTCATCTTCGGCGAAAGTCAGCAAATAACCGTTAGGATCTTCTATTGAAAATTCTGTCGCACCGTAAAATGTTTTTTCAAGTCCTTTAACCACTTTCACGTTGTCTTTTATCTGGTCAAAGAATGCCCTGATTTCGCTTGTCTGGATATATAAAAGCAATGAGCCGCCGCTTTGTCTTGAAATTACGGGCAGGTCATTGCCCAAACTTTCAAAAGTCTGGAACATAAACGTCACGTCTCCACATGTCATCATGGCCCAAACAAGGTCGCCTTCATCGGGAACGGTCGCCACAGTAGTAAAGCCGAGCTGTTGGTAAAAGGCGATTGTCTCTTTAATGTCTCTTACGAAAATGTTGGGTGTTAGTGAATTCATAGTGTTATTGATGTTATTGTCTGTTGTTTTTGTAGTAGTAGTTCATGGTTCATGGTTGCGGGTGAGAAATAAACGCTATTCTGAAATGTCAAACAAAGCCCGTCCTGTCCCGATTACCAGGCACATCTTAACTCAAAAGTTATGTTCATGGTTCATGGTTCATGGTTGATAGTTGCGGCTGAGAATAAACGCTATCCTGAAAACGTCAAACAAAGCCCGTCCTGTCCCGATTACTAGGCACATCTTAACTCAAAAGTTATAGGTTGATAGTTCATGGTTCATGGTTGATGGTTGGGGGTGAGAATAAAATGCTAACTCGAAAACGTCAAACAAAGCCCGCCCCGTCCCGATTACCAGGCAAATAGTAACCCAAAACTCAAAACCCAAAACTCAAAACCCAAAACCCCAAACCCAACCCCCCCACACTATTCCGCATACTTATTGACGAGCCGAACCATCAGATCATTCAAATATTCTACCTGATAGTCCCCAACTGAGGCGTTTAGATGCGGTTCGCCAATGCCACTGTCGTCGGTGATAAACACATAGGTTCCGTTGGAGGTCATGGCCAGAAAGCGCATTAGGAATTCCGTCTCTTTGTCGATACCACTGGCGGTTATCGGTATAATCTTAATCCCTTTTTCAGCGGCCTTCAGGAGCGAACCCTGTATCGAATTGATCACCGAACTGTCGTAATGCGGTGGCGCGTCCAGCACCAGGAACAAAATGCGGGTCTTGGATTGGGTCGACCATTGCAGTTCGTTCACCGATTCGTAAAGAGCTGTGTGGACGGCTTCCGGAAAATCACCACCGCCATCGGCACTTTGGTTTTGGATGAAAGAAACGGTAGTGGCATCGTTACTTGTGAAAGGGGAAACCCGCGTCACATAATTATCGCCTTCGTCACGATAGAACACCGACGATGTGGCAATACTGGCATTCGGGTTTGCGGTTCGTATTCGGGCGATTACGTCCAGCAATTCCGTTTTTAGATACTCCAACTCGTCGCCCATCGAGCCCGTGGCATCCACCACGAAAGCCACTTCGATTTTAGTCGCCATGGTGGTGGTGGAAGGGAGTACGATAGCGTTGGTTCCCTCTGCAAACGGCTTTACAGTAGTGAGAACGGAGGCTCCGTTGTTAACGTCAATTGTTAGCGTCGAGAAGTCCACGTTCAGGTTCTCCTGGAAAAGATCAGCCCACAGTTCAGCCCTTCCCTTGTTGTCAGTGCGGGCAGTAAACAGCGTGGTTCCGTCCTGTTTCAACTTTACCAGCGCATCGATGACAGGCGTTTCGTTGGCCGTCGTCAAATGAACGGAAATCCGGTTGTGGTTAAAGATCGTCCAGAACGCCGGCATCGGCTTGAAATCGTCTGAGGCCATAAGGGTATTCCAGAAGCTCCAGTTGTCAAGATCGTTCCATTCTCCAGCGGTGATGACACCAGCCTGATTGTTTCCACTTCCCTCACCGTTTGCCGGCGCCGGATCCCTACCCACGTCGTCCCCACCATTACTGCAACTGGCAAGCACAACGCTCACGATCAAAAACAAGGGTAACATTCGATTTCGCATACGGTCGTTTTTTATAAGTAACGGATTTAGTGGTTTCAGGCCTTTGGTAGTAGCTGACGGATGATCTCAGCCGGACTAAAAGTACGAAAAAGTGGCGAGGGGTGAGAGGAGAGGGGAGAGGGGAGAGAGGAGAGAGGAAAGAGGAAAGAGGAACAACTACCATCTAACAACGAACCACTCAAACTACCATAGTTAATGGTTCATAGTTCATAGTTCATAGTTCATAGTTCATCGTCGTTGGTGAAAATAAACGCTTTTCTAAAAACGTAAAATAAAATCCCTCTCGTCCCGATTAAAGGTACATCTCTCAACTCAACACTCAACACTCTCGCCCCGTCCCGATTACACGGTATGTCCCAACCCAAAACCCAAAACCCAAAACTCCCGGCCCGTCTCGATTACAAGGCATATCTCAACCCAAAACCCAACACCCAAAACTCAAAACTCTCCCCGTCAAATCCCCTCTTACCCCTTTCCGTGAAAACCGCCTGCGATATAGGTAAACCACTAGTGCGTCACCCCTCCCTAAACCGCAACTTTGATCCTGCTGCACCAGTAGCCAGGGCCGCCGAAAACTGCGTGTTGGAAGAGTAGGCAACTAAATAACAGTAGTATGTACGGACCAGACAACAACCTCCCTATCGATTTTGGAAAGACAGTACAATTGCGGGTACCCCGTTATGCCGAAGTGTCTTTTACATTTTCATCCGATGCGGCATGGGAAAACGCCATCTGCATCTACGATTCCGCTTACAACAAGATCATTGAAAAAGGAAACCAGGCGGGCCGGAATCTCAACCCCGAAACCGTTGGTCGCGACCGTCGCGAAGAGCGGATTCTCTTTATCACGGGATGGCACAAAAAAGGGCCAGCTCATGGCTCACTCCCTTGGTTCCAGTCGCCCTGCCGGTTCTCACCCAATCCAGGTGACAACATGGGTAGCGGAAGCATTGGGTTCGAAGACGCCGGTGATGGCGATTACAACGACATTGCCTTGGCCTACACGTTCCGTTAGGCCATTCTTCTACTACTCAAAACGCCTCGTAAGGGGCGTTTTTTTTTACCGCCTCCAATTCCGTTGCATTACTAAATATGCGATAGTAACTCCCTTCCCAAAACGTCAAACAAAGCCCGCCCCGTCCGTATTATAAATTGCACCTTGACCCAAAACCCAACCCCAAACCCTTTGCAATTGTTTTCTCGCGTGAACCCCTCTAACCCAAAACCCAAAACCCAACCCCCAAAACCCACCCCCAAAACTCCTTCTGCAATTCTCGCCATTTAATACGATATTTGTATCACTATGCAAACGCTGCGTAGCGCATCCCAAAGCAATCTAAATTCCTGACGGTGAGAACTGATACCCAAAATACCACGATTAGCCAGGTACGTGAGTATGCGTTTGAAATCTTAGACAAACACGCAGACATCAACCGGTACACCAATATCAACCGCCTTTTCCGTGTAGAAAAGAATATCCAGATCATCCTCCGGCACGACCGCCTGCACGACCTCGATGAAGAGGCACTCTACCTCGCCAATTACATCGTGAACATCGAACAAGGACAGGCCAACCAGTTCAACCTCGACTTTTCGAAAGAATACCAGTTCGTCGATGCTACGGTGTCGCGACTGCAGGAGAAGTTCGGACTCGACGCCGCAATGC
>DATGXZ010000074.1:0-12465 GCA_035298445.1 Flavobacterium sp. | reverse complement strand
CTTCGGTGCGGTGCCCGCATCCTGCATGGCGAGACGCTCAAGTACGGATAGCTTCTTGAATGCTGCCATCTCGATCTCGTATTTTTCCTGTGCGCGTTTTACCTCCGAATCATAGTCTTTCAATTTTTGGGCGAAGTCCTTTTCACTTTGCGCCACGACATTTGCATAGTCGGCCAAGGCTTGTTCGTGGTCCGCGAGGGCTTGTGCCCGAACCTGATCGGCCGTAAGGTTATACGGCGACGAAACGGTTACCCGGTAGGTCCGTTGCCCTTCTTCCAATACGGTTTTGGGCGGCAGCAGAAGCTTAACGTCGACCCATTCGGCCGAGATACTCTGGGCCACGCCGCAGAAGCCAGACAAGAGCAAAAAGAAAAGAATGTATTTCATATTTAAGATTTTAGGCAAATATAACGGCAAATAGCACCGCCGTTAGTAAAGCAGGTGTTTTTTTTTGGCAGCAGCACCTCTATTCCCCTCTTCACCGTCGTACCCGCTGTCCGCTCGTAGTCCTCGGTCCGGGCGGGGCGTTGCAGGCTGCGGCACTGGCTTCCTTCGGTCGCCTTCCCGCAGCCGCGCCGCCAACCGCCCGTGCCTGTGGGCTACCCGCTTCCATCGGGGCTGAGAGGGAGGCTGTGATCCCCTAACACGTAATGACCGTGTGGCGCTTCAAGATACTTTACGTTCAGCCCAACCCTACTTTGACAAACCGATCACGGCAGACTACCCTGACCGTCTTTACCGGCCTCTTCAACTCTTCTCAAAAACCCGCTCACCGTCCCCCTATCAGATCGGCAAGTCCTTCTCTTTGGGAATAGAACTTTAACAAAAGAGGCGGTTTTTCCGTAAAATGGTGTCGTCGGGAATCCGTAGCTTGTCTTAGGGGAGGGGCGGATGCGTCCCTTACGAAACGCTGGCGAGACGGCCATGCGGAAAACCCGTACATTTTGTTAATTTTCCTTATACCATTAAGGGGTAGCTTTTGCAGTCGCAACAAGTTGACGTCCCCGCACGAAATCCCTATTTTTGCATCCATGAACTGGCTGAAACATTTATTTTCGTCACCGAAAACCGAGCCGGATATCGATCCCATGAAGAAATTCCTCATCGCCGGTCTCGGCAATATCGGCGCCGAATACGCCGCCACTCGCCACAATATTGGCTTCCTCATCCTCGACTATCTTGCCGAAAAGGAAGGGCTTTCATTTGAAACGGTCCGTCTCGGCGCACTCGCCAAATACAGCCTGAAGGGCCGTACCTTCTTCCTGCTGAAACCCAATACGTACATGAACCTCAGCGGCAAAGCCGTCAAATACTGGATGGATGCAGAGAAAATCCCTGCTGAGAATGTTCTGGTTATTACCGACGATCTTAATCTTCCATTTGGCACCATACGCATCCGCGGTAAAGGAAGCGACGGCGGACACAACGGCCTTAAAAACATCAACCTGGTACTGAATTCACAAGACTATCCGCGTTTCCGTTTCGGCATCTCAGACGCCTTCAAAAAAGGCCAACAAGTCGATTATGTGCTCGGTGAATGGAGTGCCGACGAACGCGCCCTGTTGCCGCCGCGTCTCGACCTTGCCTGCGACATCATCCGGTCGTTTGGGTTGTCGGGACTGGCACATACGATGAACACGTATAACGGGAAATAAGCGATTCCCGACGAGCTACTAGGCTTTTTTACGTGAGGCTATCTCCTTTAGGATTTCTGTTTCCTGAGACCTTTTCTGCTTCGCGTTCCGCGCAATAAAATAACCTATGGCCAGCGGGAAAAAGGTGAAAAAAGCATAGCGCCCCTGAAGTATACCGAACAAGGTAATACCGATGGTCATCCCAACCACGAAAGCATCCAACACGCGGTAATTGCGAATCTTCTTCAGCCGTTTTAACAGTTCGTCATCACTCAACTCTTTCAGGGCGTCTTGATTTGTCATAAAAAAGAGATATACCCCAAATATAGGGTCTTCAAAAAAAAAGAGGCCCATACAGGCCTCTTTTCTATCTTAAAAACACAGTGTCTTATTCCACCACGATACGTTTTACGGTTTTGCGACCGCCGTCGTTCAGTGACAACAGGTATACGCCAGCCTGCGCATTCTCAAGACGGATGTCCTGACGGAACGCACCCTCACCATCAAAAGAACGGTTGAAGATCGTGCGTCCCTGCATGTCATACACCGTAACATCAACTTTCGCTGAAGTCACCTTATCTGACTGAATCGTAAAGAAGCCATTGCTAGGGTTTGGATAAACCGAAAAAGTAAGTGCTTCCGGCGTGTCAAGGCCCAGCGCAGGTCCGACCGAACAAATGTTCAGGTTCCATTGCACGATTGAACCTCCATCACCCTGCACGGCATCCTGTGCGCGCAGCGTCCACGTACCGGTAGAGCTCTCTCCATTGAAAGCCGAAAGGTTTTGCGCCGGCTTGATGGTTCCGGTAACAACCGGACTTCCACCTGCACATACCAATGTTGTGCCCGCGTCATCAAACGTAGCATTGATATTGTTAGAGCTACCGCAAACACCTGACAACAGCACCACTTCTGTGCCGGCCGGGCTAATCAGCGTAACGGTCAGGTCTTCCACGTAAGAGTGGTTAATCCTCACGTAAGCATTGAGGTCCGCAATCGTTACGCCGCTGGCGATGGCCAACGTTGAGTTAACGGTTGATGGTTGACCCGTACTAATGGTAATCGGAACATTCGTCGAGTTGGAGGTCGCACAGGTAATCTGGCCCGTCTGGAACTGGAAAGCAGTTCCGTAAACGCCCGCACAAAGGGTGTTGTTGGGGCGTACCCTCCAATAGTAGGTCGTTGACTCAGACAATCCGGTGACCGTATAGGAGGTAGCCGTAGTAGTGGCAGATGCCACAATTGAAGTAAATGCCGCGTCAGTAGCTACCTGCACATCATAAGATGTAGCATTGGTTGCGGCTTGCCATGTAAGAGCGGGGCTCGTAGAAACCGGGGTAGCCAAGTTAGCAGGCGCCACGAGTGTAGCTGGCGAAATACCCACTCCCAGATACGTATTCATGGTCTTGGTAACCGCACCCGAGGTAGAGGTTACTGCAATCGTATAAAGTCCGGCAGTGGCAGCATTCAGTCCCGTTACCGTCATCGTCACGTTTCCACTTGCCGTCATGCTGGAAGGCTGGAAGTTTACCGTTGTGCCCGCCGGGTTTCCGGTCGCGCTGAAGGTAGTCGTACCACTAAAGCCTCCCAGTGCCGAGTAGGCGATCGTGTACGATACGCTGTCGGTGCCCGGGCAAATCGACTTGTTCTGCTCTCCGGCCGCGCCATTGAAGCTGATGGCCTGCGTGGCGGTTGGTGGCAACACGGTAAAATTCGTGTTGGTAATGTCAAAGAAAATATGGTTGTGTCCCTTTACCATGATGCGGCGACCCGATCCGGCTGAATCCGGAACCGTAATCACTTCGGATCCATCGTTCGGCACATCGCTGGCCAAAAGTGTCGGATAGGTATTTCCCGTGTCGGTAGAAAAATAGATGTCGACGGTCGGTGTGTTGATACCATTCGACGTCGTGCCCGCCACATTCCACGTGACGTTGGTGTTGGTACCCGCTGTCAGGGATACCGCCGTATTCGGAGCCGTGATCACAAACGGACCGGCTTCGTCGTTTACTGTGACCTTCATGGCATCCGTCTGTGTCTGTCCGCCATCTGCGCTATTATCCCGAACCGTAAGTGTGAAATTCAGGTCACGTGCCACATTGGAAACCGACTCGAAAGACGAGGTGATGGAGTTCGCCTTTATACGTGACATTGCCGGGAAATAGCGGAATGGAACGGCCACCGGATCGAAAGACCGGAAAGTAGGGCCTACCTCTTTAGTGGGGCTCGCGATACTGGCATTCCCGCTCGTTGCGTCCGTCGCGTCGTCGAATTGCTCCCAACAGTAGGTCAGGGCATCGCCTTCGGCATCCGTGGCGGAACCTGTCAGGATGAAAGGGGTCCCTCTTGGAATGATGTAGTCAGGGCCGGCATTTACTGCCGGTGGCGTATTGTTCAGCGTTGTCTCGGTAGCACAACTCTTGGTCTGCAGGTTGGCCTCAATCTGGATGATATTGGCATACGTAAAATAATCGTCAGAGTTCGACTGTACGTCTGTAGTGGACCCTGTAATTCCTGCATATCCCATAATCGTAGATCCGCTGCCCGGTTCTACGTTTGTGCCAGAACCTTCAAATCCGACGGAGTACGAGTGTGTGCCGCCCAATTGGTGACCCATTTCGTGCGCCACGTAGTCGATATCAAAACTGTCTCCCTCCGGAATACCGTCTGACGGCGACGTGATACCACTTCCTTTTTGGTTGTCGTCACAAACACAGCCAATACAGCCCGCATTACCACCACCTCCGGTAGCACCAAAAAGGTGACCCAGGTCGTAGTTGGCCTCTCCGATGACAGAAGTCAGTGTGTTCTGGAGTTGCGTGTTCCAGTTGTTCATTCCGGAAGCCGGAGAATACGGGTCAGAAGACGCGCTGGTATACACCACATCGTCATTATTCGCGATCATGATCAATTCAAGCGCCAAATCGATATCGTATACACCGTTTACACGGGTCATAGTCGCGTTCATAGCCGCCAACACGCCGGAAACCGTACCGCCGTGGTAGGCACCGTACTCGCCCGTACATGACAAGGCCAGGCGGAAGCTACGAAACACCTGGTCGCTGGTACGCGCCTGCATCTGCGGTGTGGCAGAAAGCCCCTTCTGGAGCGTTACTTCTTCCGTCTTACAGTGTAATGGCATGGCACCGCTCGTACGCGTTCCCGACTGGAAAAGCACGTAAACAGTGTGATCTTTTGTGTACGGCTCGATGAACTCCGAACCGTTCGCACGCAGGATCATCACCTGTATACCGCGGGGATCAAGGCTGAAGTAGGCTGTTGCCGTTGCATCGGTTACACCCTTACCTATGTAAGCGCGGATATCAGGATATTTTGCCTGTAATTCTGGAGCAAAATTTGATTTCTCCCATACCCGGAACTGTTCGGTTCCTGTAGAGGTAGGAAGTGTAATGAGTACGCCGGCACCACCTGAAAAACGCTTGGTGACGCCTGCAAGGGCTGTTTTGAATGCCGTCTGGTCAAAGGTGAACAGACGTTGATTTTCATTCTGCGCCGTCGGGTGGATCAAGGTTTTACCCTTGGCCGATCCCGGATTCACTTCTGTCCACGTGTTCTGGGCGTAGGTTCCCATAACGGAAAGAAGGAAAAAGAAAATCAGTAACTTTTTCATCATGAGGGTTATTAGTTTGTAAGTAAGGCGCCAAATGTATTGAAAAAAACGTCGATTTTTGCGCGTAATAAGGAAAATTTAGCAATGTGATTCGAAAAGTCGCACCGTGTGCAATTCTGGTATTTTTTATGATTATGTGCCGCGCACCTATACACCAACAATCAGAACAATCTGTAGTGGTATCAGGCTGTCCCGCAACCGACAGCTGCTCGGCGCAACTTTTTCCCCGTCACTCTTTCTCGGTTGTAAAGGGTAGCGCCGGACAGTCGCAATTGCACATTGAAATGTCTTCCCATACACAGGTCCTTCGCTGCCGATGGGGGCGTCGTGCCAACCGATATCCCGATGGAAATATGTGGGAAGAAATCGCCATCGAATGGCAGCGCGATACTCCTAAACGCCTCACAAAGATGGTATACGGACGCTTTGGATTGGCCTCTGCCGGATACCAGACGCTTCCTCTTACCGCTGTTCTATGGGAAGCCGACCAACGCACCTTGCATCTAAAAGTCCGTCCACCCGGACGCCGCGCCGACATCGATCTGGTTTTCCTGCTAACTGAACCTGCCGGGATGCCGTAATTTCAATGGTATGCCGTACTTTTGCCCTCGATACGATTTGCTTTGAGGATTTACCACGCCATAGACGAATTTTCGACTACCCAGCGCACCATTGTGACGCTTGGTACTTTTGACGGCGTTCACATCGGGCACGCTCGCATCATCGAACGCCTGAAGGACGCCGCCGCTGAAACCGGATGCGACACCCTGCTTCTGACGTTTTTCCCCCATCCGCGAATGGTCTTGCAAGATCCGTCGCGCATCCGTCTGTTGAACACGTTGGACGAAAAAGCCAGCCTGTTGGAGAAGGCCGGACTCGACCATCTCGTCGTACATCCCTTCGACAAGGCATTCGCCAACCTCACGGCCGAAGAATTTGTCAAACAGGTATTGGTCGATCGCTTCCATGTGCAGCGCATCATCATCGGATACGACCATCGTTTCGGACGGAACCGGACGGCCGACATACACGACTTGAAGCGGTTTGGCCAGCAATATGGCTTTGAAGTCGAGGAAATACCGTCGCAAGACATTGACGCGGTATCTGTAAGTTCTACCAAGATTCGCCTCGCATTGGAGGAAGGTGATGTCGCTAAAGCCAAAAGCTACCTCGGATACGAATACTTCCTCACGGGCACGGTCGTCACCGGACGCCAGATTGGCCGAACCATCGGCTTCCCAACAGCCAACATAGAGGTGGCCGAACCCTACAAACTGATTCCCAAACAGGGTATTTATGTAGTGTGCAGCCCGATCGGCGCGCGGAACGTCTACGGAATGATGAGCATCGGCACCAACCCGACGGTAAACGGCGACAGGCAAACCATTGAGGTGTATTACTTCGATTTTGAAGGTGACTTATACGGAACGATGCTATCGGTGTCTTTTTTGGCCCGTATCCGCGACGAAGAACGATTCCCGTCGCTGGAGGCGTTGAAAGAGGCCCTGCACCGCGACATGGATTTCTCCCGCGCATTCATCCAACAATTGGGGACGTGACACCGCGCCTGTTCCGGAAGGTCGACAACGCCCCTCTCATCCTGTTCCGTATTTTTCTCGGAGCGCTACTGGCCATCGAGTGCTTTGGGGCCATTGCCACCGGATGGGTACGCGCAAATTCCATCGACCCCAAATTCACCTTTTCGTATATTGGTTTGGAATGGTTGCAACCCCTTCCGGGCTATGGCATGTATGCCTACTTTGCGATAATGGGGCTCCTGGCCTTGCTGGTCATGCTCGGCTACCGCTACCGTTGGTCGCTCGGTTTTTTAACGCTTTTGTGGACGGGCGCCTACCTCATGCAGAAGTCATCCTACAACAACCACTACTATTTGTTGTTGTTGATCTGTGTGATGCTTTGGTTCCTTCCCGCAGCCGATGACGTGTCGCTTGACGCCCGCCGACGCAAAAGGCGCAGTAGGCAGATGCCGCAGTGGTGCGCCTGGGTGCTTATGTTCCAAATCGCCGTTGTCTATTTCTTTGCGGCGGTCTCAAAAGTATACACCGGCTGGCTTGACGGATCCTTCCTTCGGATCGCACTCCAACCGGTATCCGAACGCATGCAACTGTCTTGGCTGGTAAGCAACTGGTTTACTATGGTCCTCGCCTGGGGCGGTCTGTTCTTCGATGCGCTTGTCATTCCGCTGTTTTTATGGCGTCGTCCCCGCACCCTGGCACTCGTAGCGTCACTTATCTTCCACTGTTTCAACGCGATTTTTCTCCAGATTGGCATCTTTCCGTTTTTTGCGTTGTCGTTCGTGGTGTTCTTTTATCCTCCTGAACAAATCCGGAAGGTTTTTTTTCGAAGGGAATCCACGCTTCCGGTAGTCGAACCAGGCGATGCCCGTCACATTTTGTACGGCTTTTTCGTGCCGTTTCTGCTGGTGCAACTGGCCCTTCCGCTTCGCCACTGGTTTATAGAAGGGGATGTAATATGGACGGAGGAAGGACATCGGCTTTCCTGGCGGATGATGCTGCGGGAACGCACCGGCTACCTGCAATTTCATGTGTGGCACAATGGGACGGAACTCCCCTACGACTACCGCACCGACCTCACGCCCAAACAACAATTGTTCGTCGCAACCAAACCGGATGGCACCTGGCAAATGGCGCAATACATCCATACAATCTTTGAGCAGCGCGGATTCGATGTCCAGGTGTTTGCGGATTGCCGGGTGTCAATCAATGGAGCACCTGAGGCCGTGCTGATTGACCCGACGGTCGACCTCGCCCACACGCCGTGGGAGCATTTCCGCCACAACCCGTGGATCACCCCCTTCCCTATTCGTCCCTGACCGTATTCGGGTTTAATTTTAGTTAAATTTTGGTTCGTTTAGCGAATCCGTTCGTACATTTAAGAGTACAACGCACGCTATTGAACGTTCCATCAAACACAAATACCCATGAAATACTCACGCGAATTAACCAACGGCTTTCTTATTTTTCTTGGCATCGGGCTTTACTTCATCCTATTGGAAGTACTCGGACTTTCAGACATCTTCTGGCTCCGCATCTTCAACGCCTTCATCGTAATGTTCGGCGTAAACCGCACCATCAGCGGAAACGTGAAGAACGGTTTACGGGGTTATAACAAAAACTTCCTTTCCGGACTCATCACATCACTAATCGGCGCCGCGCTCAGCATTGTCGGACTGTTGATCTATATCGAAGCAATGGGGGGCATCAACTACCTGCGGAAACTGCCTGATAGTTTCATCTTCGGTGGCGGCAAACTGAGCATTTACATGTATTGTATCGGATTGACCTTCGAAGCGGTCGCGGCCTCATTGGCGGTTTGCTTCTGTTTGATGCAATACTGGAAAGACAAGGTCGAACAGATCAACCGGGTCAACTGAATCGCCCTCGCACCCTTGCGGTTTCCCTAACGCAGACGGCGATTGCATTTTAGCCCGTCAAAGTTTTATAACCCGTATTTTTTTACGTTATTTGCAACCGCATTTTTAGAGAGGTGGCCGAGTGGTCGAAGGCGCACGCCTGGAAAGTGTGTATACTCCAAAAGAGTATCGAGGGTTCGAATCCCTTCCTCTCTGCAAGTAAACGATTAATCCCTTTGTAAAACTAGTGTTTGCAAAGGGATTTTTGTTTTAGGATGCCGAGAAAAACGAAATAATGGGTTAAACTAAAGTGCCTATTCGTTAATTCTAATAAAACCGAACCTTAAAATTAAATCAGCACATTACGAGATTAAAGCATTTGCTTTTAGCCAATCAAATGAAGACTTAATGTCAATTTCTGAAAACCTCTTTTTCTTATCTGACCAGTTGTAAAATAGTTCCGTTAAATCATTCCATGAGTAGTCTTGAGATCGTAATTCTAAATGACAGGCAAGTATCGTAGCTGCCAGCTCCGTTTGGTCTGTACTCATCTTTCGAAACAACTCAATAATAAACTGAATCCTTTCATCTTCTTTTTTAAAATATCCTATATAGTATTTTTTATATCCATCCTGGTTTTCAAGAGGAATGTATTTGGAACGCGTGATTCCTGAGCCTGCTTCCTTCACCACATCAAACCATTTGTTTTTTTTAAAATCCATTGCAATTGTATGCATAAACTTATTATCAAATGGTCCCGCAGCTTGCTTTAGATACCTACCCTCTAAATCCATTTCAGCAACATGCTCACACATATATACAATCTTCTGAAATTTGATTCTTCCGAAGGTAGGTTCTTGATGTAATTTGTATGCAATCTCGGCCGCAAGTACTACTCTTTTAAAATAGATGTCTTTTTTTGCGGCACTTTGCAAAGCCTCAAAATGCTCTAAAGCTTCTCGCTCTTGAAACTCGATTGTTGATTTAGGCATAATGTAGCCCGCAAGCATCAATCCCTTTTCAAAATCCTCAATTGAAAAACTCTGCTTTTTATTGCTTGTTGATTTCATCAATCGCATTTTTTATTTTTGAAATTGCTCTTTCACGAATTTTCCTAACGCTGTCAACTTTAACGCCAAGTTCTTCAGCTAAGGATTCGACCACATCATCTGGAAGATATTTTTGATGTCTCTTATAGTCTAAGTCCGTGAGTATTACTTTTTGCTCCTTAGCATTCAATTTACCTAGTATATAAACAGCGCCCGTTTTCACTCGTTGCAACTTGTGAACTTCATCACCCGATATTTCAATCGAATCGCGAATGTCGTCGAAATACGTCTTATGAATAACAACCTCTCTTTTATGAGATCTATGGTAGTCAGCAAATAGTCTAGATGAAATCCTGGCTAAATATGCTAAGATGGCTTTACGATGATCTACTAATTTGATTTCATCAGCTTTAAATGATTTGTATCTCCGGAGTCTGGAAAAAGTATCATTTGCAATTTGACGTCCTATGTGTAAATCCAGTTTTCTTTTCTTACATATCCGCTCACATTCTTTTTGCAGATCGGAACTGAATCTCTTTACGAACTCATCGTATAAAACGGCGTCATCCTCAGTGGAGCAAAGTTTTTCCAGCAATTGACAGTCGGTCAGCGTAGTTGGGTGGATGAATAGTTCCATTACTTAACTATCAATACTGTAAAGCGTGACATTTTTTTCGTCACGCTTTACAGTAATATGGATGGGCAATTATAAAGAAATTTTCATTGCTGAAACAAAAAAACAATTCAAAAAGTATGGAAAAAGAAAGACTACGTTTTTGTATCGAGCGATACGACAACTACTATGATAGCGTGAATAACAAAAGCTCAGTTTTTTTAGGCCTAAGCACATTTATCGTTGGCGGTCTAATCGCCGGTTTTTTTGCGCTTCCCGATTTCGCGGATTGCACACCGTGGATTTGCATTTTAATGACCCTTCTAATTTTGTTGGGCATTTTCATCATGATTATCGTCGTGCTAGCGTCCACGCCTTTTCTCGGAAAGGGAAAAGACTCTCTTCATTATTTTGGATCCGTATCCTGTCATTCGCATGATGCCTTTTGCCAGAAATCCCAAACGCAGGACACTGGTTACGATGAACTCGCCGACTTACGCACACAAGTGCATCAACTAGCCAGCGGATTATCCTCTAAGTTTTATAAACTGAAAACTGCAGGGATTCTCTTTGCAGTTCAATTTGCACTCTTCATACCTCTTTTGTTATTAATAATCAGCAACTTAAAATAAAATGAAAATTTACCAAGACTATTTATCAACCGTCAAAGCGGCAATGGCAGCAGACCCAAAATCTAGAAAATTGACTGACATCTGGCGAAATGCTACAGGCGACTTACAAGAAGGATTTAGTGTAGCCGCACTCAATGCAGCAGTGCCTGAGAAACGGCTCCTCCCTAGCATGGAAGCTTTTGCGCGTGAAGTCGGATTGCAACCTAATTTTGATCAAAAACTAGGAGCTCATCCGGATCATGCTCATCTCAAACATACCGATAGAACAGAAAAAAACTATATCGTGTCAATGTTTGTTGACATAAAAGGATCGACAAACTTATTCAGACGATATGTGCCGGAGACCGTATGGGTCATAAGCAACACTATACAGCGTGCAGCTATTCACACATGTTTAATTTTCGGCGGATATGTGCACAGACTGCAAGGGGATGGTCTCTTTGTGTACTTCGGGGACAAAACCATGTCTCCTGATCTCGCCGTTAAGCGAGCCTTACAATTCGCCGGAATATTCACATACTTTGTCAAGACCGACCTTAAACAGCTATTCAATGAGCAGGGAATAGAGGATATTTCCACGCGAATTGGAGTTGACTTAGGATATGATGCCGATGTCGTTTGGGGAATGGCGGGAATTGGTGAGATAAGCGAAATCACTACTTGCAGTCTCCATACAAGTCTTGCAAGCAAAATGCAGTCGAGCGCGGTTAGCAACGGCATCGTCGTAGGAGACCACGTAAAAAATGAAGTTCCGGCTTTATCCGAGTTTTTTACTCCTGTTTGTAATAGAACACAGAATGAGAATGACCGATATATTTTCAGAATCCAAGAAGAAAACTGGAATTACACGCAGTATGACTTCTCATGGTTGCAATTTTTGAAAAAGCAAGATTATCTAGCAACGGATCTCGACGGCTACCTCCAATTGAAACAAAAACCGACCCACTCATTAGACAGGAATATATCTAACCTTGGGCCGATAGCCGCAATAAGTAAACCTTTCTATGGTTTCAAGAAATAAGTCGTGCGTTTTTGAAAAGGACTTTGCCTTTGCGAAAGACCTGTTCCCAAAGTTGACCTATGATTGGAACGCTGAAAACAGAACCTGGGTTGTAACAGGAGAACTGGATATATGTGATATCAAAGGGAACTACTGGAATAGCTTCGACATCGCAATATTGGTTGGGGAATCATACCCATATTGTGTGCCAGTAGTCTTTGAAAAGAGTGAAGTTATCCCACGAAACATAGATTGGCACATTTCAGAGAAAGGGCAGTGTTGTGTAGATGCGGACAATAAACTGATTGCCATGAGTCGGTCGGGAATTAATTTCACAGATTTTTTAAAGAACAAAGTTTATCCTTTTTTCGCAAATCAGATTTATAAACTAGACACGGGCGAATACGCCGGAGAGGAATACAGGCATTATGCAGACGGTGTGCTTCAATATTATATAGAAGAACTTAAAATTCCGTCGAACAATTCCGTCATCATGATTTTAGAAGCTGTTC
>DATGXZ010000073.1:0-20823 GCA_035298445.1 Flavobacterium sp. | reverse complement strand
GGGCAATAGACCCGCAATGGAAAATATAATTACTGATTCTATTGTGGGGAGCAAAAAATAGGTGTGCTGAGACGGATAGCGGGCGAACTGAATAAGTGTATACACAACGACTACCATTAGCATTATTATCCCAGCTTTCTTTAGATAGTTTCTATTTTCATGTATTACAATAGTCTTCACCATAATGTTCATCATATGCTTTCTTCACCAATTCTACTGCCGTTTCACTCGCGTAATATCCAGCAGCATCTCCTACCACAGCACCGACTAAAGTGCCAATTATCGGTATCGGAATCGATGGTTCGATTAATGCACCTGTTGCGGCTCCTGCGGCCCCGACGGCGCGGATTTGCAGTCCTGCCTGCTCCCTTTACATGACTAATCCGAAAACCAGTAACTCAAACTCATTTGACATCCCCACATCATTCCATGCCGAACAACCGATAATTCTGACTTTAGATTTCGTCCACATATTTAAAGATAAAAGCCTTTTTATGCCGTTACGGTTTTTCAGTAGTATTTACTAATTCTTGGAGCGAGCCGATATTAGAATTCCACTAAATCGAGGACATAGCACTTTTTTTACCGAAGTATTGCTCTTTCTGTTAACCACGGGCACGGATTGCAAATCCGCGCCGCCGGGCTACGTCGTTTTTGTCTCCAAACTCAAAAGTACTAAAAACGTAACAAGAGTACATTGCGTTTTACCTCCACTCATCCCCATAAAAAAAGCCCTCAGAAGAAGGCTTTCATTATCAAAGGTCAAACTGCTTATTGCTTGGCAATGGCGTCCTGTGTCCAGGTTTTCACTGCCGCAACACGGCTGTCTGAATAGTCCACTTCACTGAGTTTGTTATCCGTCCAGAAGAACCATTTTCCGGTTTTCTCTCCCTCGCGGTATTCGGCGATCGCAGTCTTGTTGCCGGCCTCATCGTAGGAAACCCACTGGCCATGTACTTTACCATCCTTATAATACCCGGTTTGGGCGATGGTTCCGTTCGTATGGTAATAGGTCGACTTGACCATTCCGTTTTCGATTTCATGTTTCGGCTCAACCTGGGCTGACATCAGGGCGGACACCAGCAAAGCGGCACTAAGGATGTATTTTTTCATGGCGGTATTCATTAGCGGTTAATAATCCGATAACAAATATAATAATTAATTTACATAAACGACATAATGAGTTAACAATTTGGTAACATTGGAGGAGGGAAGCAAGAAGCAAGAAGCAAGAAGCAAGAAGCAAGAAGAAAGAAGAAAGAAGAAAGAAGAAAGAGGAAAGAGGAAAGAGGAAAGAGGAGAGGGGAGAGGGGAGAGGGGAGAGGGGAAAAAAATTCCTTCTGGCGATTGACTACTCCTTACCATCCAAGGCCAATGTGACTGACTACTGCCTACTGCCTACTAAATGGGATCCCTCCTGCGTCGGGATGACACTCAAACGCGTGGTGTGAATGGCTTCTGCCAACTGCCCACTGCCAACTGCCCACTACCAAGACTGCGACTGAAAACTACATTGAAGAAACGGCATAAAAAAAAGCGCCCTTTCGAGCGCTTTCCCTTATTTACTTTATTATTTCAGCAACTTGTCAAGCTGTGCTGCCAGTGCCGGATCGGAGGGACGGGCGGCATCGGCCGACACCACTACGCCTTTCGGGTCGATCAGGATGAAACGCGGAATCGCATCGATGCCATACGCTTGAAGGAACGCTGACTCCCAGTTTTTATCCGCGAACAATTGTATGCCACCGAGGTTTTTGTCGGTTACGAATTTCTTCCACTTCTCATGGTCTTTGTCGACGTCGGCGGAAATGCTAACAAACGCGATGTTCTTGCCGTGGTATTTTTCTTCAATGGCCTGCAAATACGGGATTTCCTGACGACAGGGACCGCACCATGTCGCCCACACGTCGATATACACATACTTACCGCGAAGGTCCTCGAGTTTTGTTTTACCACCTTTGTGGTTCTCATAGTCGAAGCTGGGCGATACGTTGCCTTCCAGTTTGGCCATAGACGCGGCTTTGGCTGCCATTGCTTCTATCTCTGACAGAATCTGCTCGTTCTCGGCTGAAATCTGTGCGATCATCATTTTGCTGAAATCGGGGTCGAGGTCGGTGCCGGAAAGTGCCTGACGGGCGTCGCCCGCCCGCTTGTCGAGTATTTTCTTCAGGGCCTCTTTGTCTGGAAGTCCAGAGCCAAAACCTTCCTGCATCTTCTCATCATCAAGCGCTTTTTTGGCCAGGAAGTTGTTTTCGGCGGAACCGGCGCCGGTATACTTGATGGTTTCATCGAACATTTTAGTGTCGAGCGTCATGCCCAAATTGAAGCCCGGACGCAGGTAAAGGGTCGTGTATTCTTTGCCATCGAAGAATTGGTAGAGTCCCGCCGGACCGCTCACGTCGGCTTGGAACACACCGGGTTTCTGGGCTTTGAATACCTGTGGCTTGCGCGCCGTCATCGATACCAACGAAATCGAATCGCTGTTCGGGTTCTGGATCTCGACTTTCAGTTTGACGCTTTGTGCCGACATACCGGCCGTTACGGCCCATAGTGCTAGAAGTAGTTTTTTCATGGGATAAAGATTATCTGGATTGTAAAGATAGTGAAAGGTTGGTGTTGATGGTTGATAGTTGATAGTTGATGGTTCATGGTTCATAGTTCATAGTTGAGGGTTGAGGGTTGGGAGTTGTCGCTCATCGTTCATCGCCCCCTCTCCCTTGTTCATTTCATCATAGTCCATTCTTCATCGTTCGTCCTTCATCGTTCATTGTTCATTGTACATTGTACATTTCTTCATTGTTTCCCGTAAATTTGCCGCACAAAATAAAAGCCATGTACAGAAGCCATACCTGCGGCGAACTCAACGCGTCGCACATCAATTCCGAAGTAACGCTGGCCGGATGGGTGCAGAAATCGCGCGACAAAGGGTTCGTGCATTGGGTCGACCTGCGCGACCGTTACGGTATTATCCAGCTCGTGTTCGACGAAAGCCGTACGGATAACGCGGTGTTCGAAGCGGCCAAAACGCTCGGTCGCGAATTCGTGGTGCAGGTAAAAGGACGGGTCATCGAGCGCGAATCGAAGAACCCGAACATGGCAACCGGCGACATTGAAATCCTGGTGAACGAACTGACGATCCTGAATCCGTCGATCACGCCACCGTTTACTATAGAAGACGAAACCGACGGTGGGGAGGATATCCGCATGAAATTCCGCTACCTCGATATCCGTCGCAATCCGGTTAAAAACAGCCTGCTTTTCCGTCATAAGGTGACGATGGAGGTGCGTAACTACTTATCGGCAAAAGGATTCTGTGAAGTCGAAACGCCCTACCTGATCAAGTCGACGCCGGAAGGTGCCCGAGACTTTGTGGTGCCCAGCCGGATGAACCCCGGACAATTCTACGCCCTGCCGCAATCGCCCCAAACCTTCAAGCAATTGCTGATGGTGGGTGGTATGGACAAATACTTCCAGATCGTAAAGTGTTTCCGCGACGAAGACCTGCGGGCCGACCGCCAGCCGGAGTTCACGCAGATCGACTGCGAGATGGCGTTTATCGAGCAGGAAGACATCCTTGAAATGTTCGAGGGACTGACCCGCCACTTATTAAAAGAGATCAAAGGCATTGAAGTCGAGAAATTCCCACGGATGACCTACGACCATGCCATGAGAACCTACGGCAATGACAAACCGGATATCCGTTTTGGGATGGAATTCGGCGAACTCAACGCAGTAGCCCAACACAAAGACTTTGCGGTCTTCAACAGTGCAGAACTCGTGGTAGGTATCGCCGCTCCAGGTTGTGGCGAGTACAGCCGTAAAGAAATCGACGCCCTGATCGAATGGGTGAAACGCCCGCAGATCGGTGCATCGGGTATGGTATACGTAAAATGCAACGAAGACGGTTCGTTCAAGTCGTCGGTCGATAAATTCTACGACCAGGAAGATTTGGCCAAATGGGCGGCTGCCACCGGTGCGAAAGCGGGTGATATGATTTTCGTATTGTCGGGTCCGGCACACAAGACCCGCGCCCAACTCAGCGCGCTTCGGATGGAGCTGGCCACGCGTCTCGGACTTCGCAAACCCGAGGAATTCGCCCCGCTTTGGGTGGTCGATTTCCCGCTGCTCGAGTTCGATGAGGAAAGCGGTCGCTACCACGCCATGCACCACCCGTTTACGTCACCGAAGAAAGAGGATATGGAGTTGCTGCAGACCGATCCGGGTCGGGTGCGCGCCAATGCCTACGATATGGTACTCAACGGCAACGAGATCGGCGGTGGTTCCATCCGGATCCACGACAAGGCCACGCAATCGCTTATGTTCGATTACCTGGGCTTTACGCCGGAAGAGGCCAAAAACCAGTTTGGCTTCCTGATGGATGCCTTCCAATATGGGGCGCCGCCGCACGGTGGACTGGCGTTCGGACTTGACCGACTGGTGGCGATTTTGGGCGGACAGGAAACGATCCGTGATTTCATCGCGTTCCCGAAAAACAATTCAGGCCGCGACGTCATGATCGACGCGCCTTCCGTCATCGATCCGAAGCAATTGGAAGAACTTTCCATCCGCTCGGAGATGAAAGCCTGATTTCCTACAACTTCTCTCTAAAGGCAGATGTTATAAAAACGCAACACATCTGCCTTTTTTGTTGCAAATATTCATAGGTTTTTAGGGCAACGTATGGTATTATTAAAATCAAATCGGCCCAATCACTATTTTTTTCATTTTTTTAACAAGGCCTCTTGCGCGTATCATTTTTAAAGTTACATTTGTTACCTGTTTAAAATCTTATTACACCAAAAACAAATGCGTACAGGGAAAGTTAAATTCTTCATCGAGTCTAAAGGATACGGCTTCATCACCGACGAGGAGACAGGCAACGATATCTTCGTGCATGCCACCGGTATCCGCGTAGAAGGTCTTAAAGAAGGCGATCGCGTAAGCTACGAGGAAGAAGAAGGAAGAAAAGGGAAAGTAGCGTCACAGGTTGTGTTGCTCGACAGCTAATACAAAATAGTATAGCCCGCCATTTCACGCTCCGTTTACGGAGCGTTTTTTTTTGGACTAGGTCAACGCGGCAACCTTTCAAAATGGTACTTCAAACCTGCAAGGTCTCCCAGACCTTGTAGGTTTTCACTTCTGCCCCGGACATCAAATCACCGCCACTATTGAGAGCTTTGAAAGGTACTCTGCGTTTCGATATAATAAACCTGCAAGGTCTCCCAGACCTTGCAGGTTCTCCTTCCCTCAGCCATTAAACTACCGCCGACCTTTGCGCTTTAAAAGGCGCTATTGCTTTGTGGATATAATAAACCTGCAAGGTCTCTCAGACCTTGCAGGTTTTAACTTCTACCTTGGTCATCAAATCACCGCCAATCTTAAGAGCTTTAAAAGACACTCTTGCTTGCGATATGATATCTGCAAGGTCTCCTGACCTTATAGGTTTCCTTTTCACCCATGGCAATGGTATCGATGCCACACTTCCATATGCCCCCTTTTTGTACCTTTGGGCATGCACTTTCCCCGCCGCTTATCTGAGAAACTGGAAGCACGCCAACGCGATCATGCGCTTCGCGAATTGAGGGGCCCGTCGTCGCTGGTTGACTTTTCTTCGAACGATTACCTGGGGTTCGCGCGTTCCGTTAATCTGTATCAGGAGGCGCAGCAGCGGCTCGAACAGTTAGGCGTAACGGCGAACGGTGCCACCGGATCGCGCCTGATCACGGGGAATCATTCCTTATATGAAACTACCGAAGCGATGATTGCAGCCTACCACGACGCGCCATCCGCTCTGATCTTCAATTCGGGCTACGATGCCAACGTCGGTTTTTTCAGTTGCGTACCGCAGAAAGACGACATCATCCTATACGACGAATTGTGTCACGCGTCCATCCGCGATGGCTTACGACTGTCGCCGGCCAAATCGTATAAATTCCGGCACAATGATACCGAAGATTTGGAAGCCCTGTTGAAGCGCCATACGGCAAACGAAGTATATGTGGTTACCGAAACCGTCTTTTCGATGGATGGCGATTCGCCCATGTTGGAGTCGTTCGTCCGATTGTGTGAGGAGTTCGGTGCGTTACTGGTGCTGGATGAAGCCCATGCCGTTGGTGTGGTAGGTGATAAAGGAGAGGGGCTCGCCCAGCAACTCGGACTTCACAACTCGGTATTTGCGAGTCTGGTCACCTTCGGGAAGGCGATGGGCTGCCACGGAGCGGCTATACTGGGCGAGGTAGCGTTGCGGTCGTATTTGGTGAATTATGCGCGGAGTTTCATCTACACCACCGGATTGCCGCCGCATTCACTCGCGACCATCCAAAGTGCCTATGCCGCACTGGAAGCCGCGCCTGAGCGAACGGCACTTCGTCACCTGATCGCCGCCTTCAACCGCGAAAAGAACCTGCAGTCGCTGAAACCGTTGTTTATCCGTAGTATGTCGGCCATACAGTGCGCTATCCTTCCAGGTAACGAAAACGTCAAAACAGCCGCCGCCGGATTGCAGGCCGCCGGGTTCGATGTGAAACCCATACTGTCACCGACGGTACCTGCCGGACAGGAGCGGTTGCGGTTTTGCCTGCACAGCTTCAATTCAGAGGCGGAAATACAGGAAATCCTGCGATTATTGCGTACTTTTACGTTGTGACAGGAGACACAACTTTCACCAGGATAGCGGAATTCCCCTACTCGGCAGAGGCCCAGATCGTAAAGGGCAAACTCGAATCGGCGGGTATCGAAACCTTCCTTCGCGATGCGGTTACCATCGATTCGGATCCCTTGCTGAGCCATGCCATCGGAGGCGTAAAATTGTTCGTGCGAACGGATGATGTTCCGCGTGCCCTGGCCATTATGGCGGAGGTGCATCTGTTTCCTGTTGAAGACACGGCCGCGCCATTTTGTCCGCAATGCGGCGACCGTTATCCCATCCAGGATGAAACGCCGACCGGCGTACTTCGCCGCCTCTTTTCATCTACTACCCGTTACGAATGTTCGAAATGCGGAAAAAAATTCAAAGCATGACGTTTTTTATCACCGGAATCGGCACCGACGTGGGCAAGACCGTAGCGTCGGCCATCCTCACACAAGCGCTCGGCGCCGACTATTGGAAACCCATACAATCGGGCGACCTTGACAACACCGACACCATGAAAGTGCAGAAGTGGGTGACACACCCGTCGACGGTTTTCCATCCGTCAGCCTATGCACTGCAAACACCGGCCAGCCCGCACCTGTCGGCGGCCCTCGACGGTATCGAAATCACACTCGATCGCATCGTACCTCCTGCTACCGACAGCCACCTGGTCATCGAAGGTGCCGGTGGGGTTTGGGTGCCGTTAAACCGCACCGATTCTGTCATCGACCTGATCCGCCCGGAGTATAAAGTGGTGGTCGTCAGCCGTCATTATCTGGGAAGCATCAACCATACGCTGCTGACCATTGAAGCGCTGCGGGCACGGGGTCTTTCGATTGCCGGCTTGTTGTTCAACGGAGACGAACACCGTCCGACGGAAGATATTATCCTTGATCGCACCGGACTTCCGTTCCTGGGGCGTATCGAAAATGAACCGTATCTCGACGCGAACGTGATCGCCGACTACGCCGAGCAATTTCGTCCCTCCCTTTTAGAATGGGTGTCATGAACCTGAGTGAAAGAGACCAGCGCTCGATCTGGCATCCGTATACCCAACATAAAACGGCGTCACCTCCGGTGCCCATTGTGAAAGGGGAAGGCGCGTTGTTGTGGGACGCCGACGGCAAAGAATATATCGATGCCATCGCCTCGTGGTGGGTGAACCCGTTCGGGCATTCCAACCGTGTGATCGCAGACGCGCTATACAAACAGCTCACTACGCTTGAACACGTGTTGTTTGGTGGCTTTACACACGAACCGGCCGTTCTGGTAGCTGAGAAAGTCTTGTCGCTGTTGCCGTCCAACCAACAAAAGGTCTTTTTCTCTGACAACGGCTCGACTGCGGTGGAAGTCGCGATCAAGGCCTCCTTACAATACTTTTACAATAAAGGTGACCGTCGTACGACCATCGTCGCCTTCGAAGACGCTTTCCACGGCGATACGTTTGCGGCCATGGCGGCCAGCGGTATCTCATTTTATACGACCGCCTTCCAGGAGATGTTCCTCGAGGTCATCCGCATTCCGGCGCCGGTAGAGGGACGCGAGAACGAAAGTTTGGACGCCCTTCGGAATGCCATCCGCGACAAGCGCCCGGCAGCCTTCATTTTCGAACCCCTGGTGCAGGGTGCGGCCGGAATGGTCATGCACGCACCGGCGGCGCTCGATGCCCTCATCGACCTGTGTCGCGGGGAAGGAGTGCTGACCATAGCCGACGAGGTGATGACCGGTTTCGGCAAGACCGGCAAGACCTTTGCCTGTGATTACCTGTCGCAGCAGCCCGATATGTTCTGCCTGTCGAAGGCGTTGACAGGAGGTACCATTCCGATGGCGCTTACGACTTTCACACAGGACATTTACGATGCCTTTTACAATGACGACATCAACAAGGCACTGTTCCACGGGCACACGTTTACGGCCAACCCTACGGGATGTGCGGCGGCACTGGCGAGTATGGCCTTGCTGGAAACGCCCGAGATGCAGGCCCATATCCGCAGGGTCAGCCAAAAGCAGGCGGCCTTTGCCGGGCGTATGGCCGACCATCCGAAAGTGCGGACCGCGCGGTCACTGGGCGTGATCATGGCACTGGAAGTCGTGTCGGACGGCGATGGAAGTTATTATGGAAGCATCCGAAACAAACTCTATGACTTTTTTATAGCGGAAGGCGTCATCCTCCGGCCGGTGGGGCACATCGTTTACATCCTGCCGCCCTATATCATCACTGATGCCCAATTGGAAAAAGTATACGATACCGTCAGCAGAGCCCTCGAAATCGTGTAATTTTGCGGCCTGAACCCTCCCTGTGACCACACCTGTTTCCCTAACGGCGATTGCCTCAGTTTCTGCCCTCGGCGCCACGTATGACGAGGTCATGACGGCGTATCGTGAAGGACGTCACCGTTTTTCCCTTTCAGGACCTGAGGCGACATACGCTGCCCCGTTGACTGCTGAAGGACGCGAGGCGGTGGAGCGCATTCGTTTGTCGGATCCGAAATACAAAAGCCTTGACGACTCAGTCTTATTTGCCTTGTTGGTGGCACGGAAAGCGGCTGCTTCTGCCGGTTGGACCGATGGGTGCTTTGGCATCAACATCGGATCGTCACGCGGGGCTACGGGTGTATTCGAAACGCATCATAAAGAATTCCTTACCACCGGTAAGACCTCACCTCTGGCATCCCCGGTGACCACCCTTGGCAATATCGCGTCATGGGTGTCGCACGATTTGGGTAGTTCGGGGCCAGACATTTCGCATTCCATTACCTGCTCGACTGCCCTGCATGCCGTATTGAATGGCATTGCCTGGATAAGGGGCGGGATGGCCGACCGTTTTCTGGCTGGAGGAAGTGAAGCGCCGCTTACTCCATTCACGCTGGCGCAGATGAAGGCGATGAAGATTTATTCGAAGGAAGAAGGCGTGTATCCGTGTCGCGCCCTCGATTTCACCAAGACGGCTAACAGCATGGTATTGGGCGAAGGGGCGGCGGTGTGCTGCCTGGAACGCGGGGTGCAACCGAACGCGTTGGCGCATATCACCGGTTATGGTTACGCCACAGAACTTTTGGAGCACAATGCGTCGCTTTCGGCGGAAGCTACCTGTTTCCAGCGTTCGATGCGTATGGCATTGGAAGGGATCGATCCCGCTTCTGTGGATGCGATCGTCATGCACGCGCCCGGGACCAAGCGGGGTGACCGCGCGGAAAAAGCGGCCATCGACCAGGTGTTTGGCGCACAGACCCCTTTATTGACGGGCAACAAATGGATGGTCGGGCATACGTTCGGCGCTTCCGGATTGCTAAGCCTCGAGATGGCGGTGATGATGGTGCGGTCGAATGCCTTCTTTTCCGTTCCGTTCCTGACACAGTCGCAGGATCGCGATATCCGGCGGGTGCTGGTAAATGCTGTCGGCTTCGGCGGAAATGCCGTGAGTTTGGTGGTTGACCGCGTCCTATAAAAAAGGGCCCTTGCCGGACCCTCTTTCATTATTCTTTTTTTATTATCGGATGATAAGTTTCCGGGTAGTTTCGGTACCATCCGCCATTTTTATTTTCAGGATGCCCATCTGCGCGTGGAAGTTGAGGCTCTCGGTGCGGAAGCGGTTCGCGCTGATATTGTTGGCGCTGAACACCTCGCGTCCGAGCGTATCATACAACACGACGGAAGCAATCGCGCCGTTCGGCGTTGCTATCTCAAAACCACCGTTGATACCCTGTGCGTAAAGGCTTGAGGTCTGTGGCTCGTCGATACCCAGGTTCGGGTTTGCGTAACGGATTTCAAAGCGGTCATCGAAGGTACCGATGTTGGTCGTGAAGGTATACGGCCCTGCTTTCAGGTCGACGTACAGATTGTTTTGTGCTTTGTCAACGAGGTAGACATGCTGGTCACCTGTGAAGAGTCCGTCGACATGGTCGATCGCAATCTGGAATTCCCCTTCAATCGTCGAACTGTATCCCAGTGGGATGATCTCGGATTCGTCAAAATGCACGTCACGCCCCTGGATAACCAGTTTCTGGCTATCGAGAATCGAGTAGAGCGACACGTAGTTACCACCGTCGAGCGGCGCGCCGTCGAAACCATAATCATAATTGTCGGTTGCACCGTCTACGTAGGCGAGTAGCATCTGTTTGAAGGCGCCTTCGCTGTTGGTAAGGTTTAGCCAGATGCGGTGTTTTTCAGGCTCGTCAGAAGCAAGAGCCGGACTTTCAGCGTTTGCCTGCGTGCGGAAGAACTGTCCGTTGTTGGAGTCAGAGCGTTGGCGCATGCTGTTGTTGAATGTCACCGTTTTGGTACCGTTGGCTCCCGCAAGTCCTACGAAGAATCCTTGTCCGGATGCGATATACCGGGTTGGAGCCGTTCCACCCGTTCCGGCTGTGGTTCCGCCCGACAGGTTATACGTCGCATAATCGTCGGTTGTATAGTTGTATACGAAGCTACCTGGTGTAGTCGCGCTAATGGCCGTGTTGTGCGTCCAGAAATAGAGGTTACCGTCAATCGACTGGTTGATAGTGCCGGTGAATCCCCAGGCATTCGGATTGTAAATGTTCGCTTTGATAAAGGCGTCGGCGTCAAGCGCTGAAGGGTAGGGGTTACCTACAAGGTTCTCCGGTCCTGAAGCGGTTTTCGTAGCCGAAACCGAAACCGTTCCGTTGTGGGGCGTTCCTGTGAAGGAAGCAGTGTAGCCGCCCGCCAGTGGGTAGCTCAGGTTAGACGGTGCACGGGAAATATAGCCCGTTCCAGCTGCCATGGTGGTTCCCGACGAAACGGACACCCAACTGTAGGTGCTGCCGTCGAAACGATAAAAGTCAGCGTCACCATTGTTGACAGTAGCGGCGAGTGTGGCAGACGCGACGGGCGATGACCAATAGGTAAAGTCGTATTGTTTCAAAGCGGTGGTCGTGCGTTTGGCGGTCAGGCTACCGATGGCGGCCGATCCGTCATTTACTTGTGTCAGGCTGCCTCCATTTTCGATGATAAGGCTACCGTTGATGGCAATATCGTATTCCACCACTACATTCTTGCCGCTGTTGATGGTGAGCGTTTTGCCACTGTTCACCGTCAGTTCGCATGCGCGGAAACTGTTACCGGAGTAGTTGCCGTTGATAACCGCTTTTAGGGTAGAAGGCGTACTGTCGGATCCGGTGGGTGTGCCGTTGCTCCATGCGCTTCCGCTCCAGGTCGTTGTTCCTCCGGAGCAGCGGCGTTCGTCGGCTCCGATGGTAGGACTCGAGGCCCGCGCATCGCCGTCGATATCGGTCGTGATGCCCGAAATGGCGATGCCGGCACCTTCCAGCGCTCCGCCAGTTGTAAGGTGCAGGTCAGAGGACGAAACGAATGAAGCGGCCGAACTGATGGAGTTGGCATCCTGCGAGGTGGCGGTCTTCCAGTTAGCGAGAGAGGAACGGTTACTGCTGAGGTAGCCGATGTTGCCGCTTCCTGAAATCACGTAGTAATTGTTGTAATTGATTGTCGAGAAAACGCCCGCGCTTCCGGTTACATAGATGGCATACCGTTTTCCGTTCGATCCGCTGATTGCGACAATGTTGTTTCGCATGGAGATCGCAGACGATGTCGAGGTGCCGATATAGACTGCAGAGGTTACGAGTTCGCTTCCGTTACCCGAGTCGGTGGCATTCTGTACAAGCGAATTAAAAGAAATCGTATAGCCGGCGCCCGATGTGATCCGCAAACAGGCGGCGCCTGTGCTTGAGTTGTTATTTCCGGCGGCATACACGTTGCTCACCATATTGTTGAAGCAATTGATGGCCGCAGACGAACTCGAACTAGAAAGCAGGATACCCGTCATAGGGCCGCCCGACGATTTCGACACCGCAGTGATGGTATTGCCGGAAATGGTGCCGGATGTAGACGTGTTCGAAACACTGATTGCTGCATTTGTGCTGGCGCCATCGTTGGTAATCGCGAGGTTTTTGATGGTGTTTCCTGAAATGGTAAAGGTCGCTACGTTGGCCAGTTCGATGCCGGAAAGAAACTGCGTAACGGTACTTCCGTTGTAGACGCCATCAATCGTGTTTCCCGAGATGGTAAGAGAGTTCGTGTGGGAAGCGTAGATGACGCGTGACGGCGCGTTGGCATTCGTCGAACTTCCGAACTTAGAGTTGGAGATAGTGACGGTGCTGGTTTTGTTGGAGGAACTTCCGAGAATCATAACGCCCTGGCGTACCATCTGGAATTCATTGTTCGTAAAGGTCAGGTTGGAATTGACAGCCGATGCGGTACTGGAATCCGAAATACCCGATCCGCCGCAAAAGATACCTGCCAACAACTCGCCTTCCTGGTTCTTGGCGTTGAACTTCAAAATGGTGTTCCGGACGGTAACATTGGTAGCGCCGTTGCCTGACGGGGCGCAAATCGCTATAACGGCCTCATCGGTATAATTGGGTGTGTAGTTATTGATCCAGGTAAGATCTTTGGTGGTGCCATTCGCAGTATTGCTGCCGTCAATGGTTACAAAGTCGGATCCAGAAATGATAAGTGCCGCACCCACGCCGGTAAAATTGTTCGGACTGCTGGCGGTTACGGTAATCGTCTTGCCGACGTTGGGCTTGATGGTGAGAGTTTTGGTAGAGGAGAGATCATTCCGGTTGATCGTCAGGCTTCCGGTATAGCTTTGGTTTTGATCCAACAAAAGGGTCACATTACCCGAAAGGCCGTTGGTGTTAACGGCGGCGATCGCTGCGGACAGGGTGGTGTAGGTTTGTCCGGTACCGATGACATACGTTCCGTTCAACTGCGCGAACGAAAACGAGACGACGAAAAGGAACAGCGTGGAGTATAACTTTCTCATTTGTAGGAAAAAAAGGATGACTTTTATTAGGGCCCCACAAATGTACGTGTGCATTTCGTCGATGGTTTTTAATTAACACCTTGTTTTGCAAGGTTTTCGACGAGCCGCAAAATTCAACGATGAATTACCTATTTCTCGAAAACGATTTCGTGAATTTTAACAAAAAAGCAGTCTTTTCGCGAGTGCTATGAAGATGATCGCGAGGCGAGCTGTTTTAATTCGGCATAAACCATATCGGGTTCATATCCTTTGTAGATAAGGAAGTCTGTGCATTTTTTTAGACGCAATGCCTTGTCGACTCCTTCCACACTCTCCCATTTTGTTTCGCACAATTTCGCGAATTGCGACAGATACGTTTTTTCGTCGATTTCCGAAAGTCCGAGGCGGATGTTGGCCTCAGAAACCCCATGTTGGCGCAGTTCTTCGCGAATTCGAATCCGGCCCCACTTTTTCAGTAGGTTTTTGCCGCGTGCAAATGAGCGGGCGAAGCGCTCTTCGTTGAGGAAGTCATCCGTGATAAGGCGGGTGATAATTCGCTCGAGCACAGCGCCCGACGCACCGAGTGCACGCAGTTTTTGCCGTACTTCCGGATGGCTGCGTTCCTGGTAGGCACAATAAGAAGCGGCGCGCCGTAGGATGTCTTTTTCCTCCATGGTGCGAAAGTAGCGAAAAACGGCACGAAAATCAGGATGCTCCGAGCCGTTGTTTTTGTACGAATTTGCTCATTCGGCGATGAAATCGAACCGTTCGTCTAATTGTCTGAAAATTACGGCAAAACCGTATCCACGGTGCCCGTAAAAGCCCTTATTTTTAAAGCCATTTTTAAGAGTTTCTTAACCCCAAGTCCGATGAAATTCAAAATACTCTGCTTAGTCGCCATGTTGGGCGCCGCCCTCGTTTCGTACGCCCAAGTCTATCAGCACGATTTCGGAACGGTCGCGATTTCAGGTAAACCGTACACGGTAGCGCCGGGTACTATTAATGCCAATCTATCGTCATCTTCCTGGACCACAAGCGCAACTGGTTTTGTCAATTTTACAGGTAGCGCCGGTCAAGCTTTGTCTCTTAGTGACTCCTCAGGAACGCCTACTTACACGCTTACTTTTACGGTTGCTTCGGGGTATGCATTGTCTGTGACAAGTTTCAATTTTTGGCGTCAGCGAAGTGCGGCCGGGGCTCAAAATTGGTCAATGACCATAAACGGAACAGCTGTTGGAAGCGGTACCGTTCCAACCAGCGGAGCGGCATTGGGTACGACGACTGTCTCCAATGCGGTAAACAATCTTACAGGAACCGTAACAGTTGTGTTATCCTTGAGTGGTGCCAGTGGCGCTGGAACATTTCGACTTGATGACTTCACTTTAAATGGCTCGGTAGTTGCGTCGGCTTTGGATGGTAATATCGTAGAAACCGACTGGGGCACCGCCCTTGCTACGTCTACAGGTGGGCCTACGCCGAGTTTTGGTGCTTCTCATGCCATTAATGCCTTGTATTGCTATGGTGACGCTACCTACTTATACTTCGCGATTGCGGGTAATGTGCAGTCGGGTAACCGCATCCTGTTGTTCATCGATTCAAAAAGCGGGGGTTACAACAATGGTAGTTTCAGCCGTACGAATGCGCCGCAGGGCGTGGACGATTTCAACTCCTCTACCACCTTCGATTCGGGCTTCAACGCGGATTATTGCGCCGTGATCGGCACCAATGGCAGTGGCACGTATTTTCTTGACCTGTTTACATTGGCGGCCAGTGGCTCGAATACCTTTATCGGTTCCGCGGGGACGGAGTTTGGCATCAACGTCAGTAATACCGACCAAACAAAAGGATTTGAATTCCGCATCCCGAAAACGTCGTTGGGCTACACCGCTAACCAGGAACTCCAGCTTTTCGCAGCCTACACGTCCGATGCCGGATTTCTTTCCAACCAATTCCTGACCAAAGCCGGCAGTACGGATGGGAGTTACGGAAATGGCGCGGTGACGTTTGGATCGGCCGCCCCGGATCCTGTAACTGTAACTTATTCTTCAAAGCAAACCGGGAACTTCACAACCGGTACCACCTGGAAACTGGGCACAGGAAGCCCGTCGGGCGTTACTATCTCGATTGAATCAGGCCACAATGTTACCGTCAATACCAGTACATCACAAGTGGCCGGTGTCAGGGTGAATTCGGGTGGCACGCTAACCCTTGACAGTGGTGGGTTGCTAAATGTGAGCCGAACGGGGGGCATCACCTTTAACAATGCGGGAACAACGACTTTCACTTCGGGAGGATTGAAGTTTTTCCAAAGCGTTACCTTTACCAATACCGGCACTTTCACGGCCGGAACGGGTACGGTGGAGTTTGTAGGCGGGTCGCTTTCTGGCACCCTTAGTTTTTACAACATGACGATTTCGACGGCTGGTCTGACACTCAGCAGTAGTACTACGATAACGAATTTATTGACGATTCTTCCAAGTGGTTTCGTAGATGCCGGATCGGCGCCTATTTACGGATCCTCATCCACGTTGGTGTATTCAGGTGTCTCGGGATACAACCGGGGCAACGAATGGACGGGTGCTTCTTCCGGCGCAGGGTGTCCTGTAAACGTAACCCTTTCCTCTTCGTCCTTCAATATGAATCTCGGGTCGGCCTTCTGTACGGGATCTGTGACGATCGGTGCAGGATCTACGCTTAATACCGCCGCAACCAGTCTCACAATCGGTGGCAATCTCTCAATCAATAGCACGGATGCACTGAATTTCGGAACGCTCAATATGGTGGGAGACATAAACGTCGCAGGCAACTGGACGGTGGGCGCGTTTGGCGTACAGAGTAATAATGGTAAAGCCGTGTTCTTCAACGGAACAGGCACGCAGGTCGTGTCAAAGACCGGCGGCGGTACGGTTTTCTTCGACTATTTGGTTTTGAATAAGTCTGCGGGTACGGTGCAGTTTTCGGCTTCACCCGCCACGGACGTAGTCATTAACTCGACGGCAGGCGATGTGTTACAACTAGTGAATGCCGGAACGCTTGATGTTAATGGACGAACGCTGACGCTTAACAATGCGGGTGGGAACATTCTTTGTACGGGAGGTGTTCGGACGATTACCTCGACGGCAGCCAACGGATCGGTGGCCATCAACGGATATAAATCCGTGACAGGTACCGGCACGCTTACCATTGCAACGAACGTGACCATGCAACTCAGTGCCGGGGTTAACTTCGGTGTGTCAAAAACGACCTTCAATGGGAGGCTCCAACTCAATGGTGGCGGTTTTGCCGACACATCTCCGATTTACGCAACAAACTCTACGTTGATTTATAACGGCAACTACAATTTATCTAATGAGTGGACGGGTAATGCTGCCACGCCGGGATTAGGTATACCGTTCGACGTCAGGATACAGAATGCTGCCGTTGTGAATTTGCCTGCTGGCGACAGGGGATTGTCGGGGAGTCTGACCATCAACAATGGCACGCTGAATTTCAATGCCGGAGGTGATTTGTACTTGAACGGTAACCTGTCGCTTACCACGTTTGGATTTAGCACAAACGGCAAGAGGCTTTACCTTACTGGAACGAGTGTGCAGACACTGACGGCAGATAATGATGTAATGCTGTCATATCTCTATTTCCAACCTACCTCTGGAAGTGTTCGTTTTGAATGCGTCAGTCCTGTGTTTCTTTATATAACAGCGCCGACGGGTGGTGCTGCCATTTCGTTCAACAGCGCCAATGACATACTTGACTTCGGGAGTGCCCAACCGAGTATCGGTACGGCTGGTGTTGCCAATACAATAGCAGGAAGTGGAAAGTTAAGAGGATATGCCGCTTCAACGAACCTTACGCTTTTGGGTACGGGAAGTATCGGCACGCTGACGTTCGACACTGGCTTCCAGAATCTTCGGAGCCTTTCGATTAATCGTACGTCGGGCAGCACTGCCGCATCGCTGGGCAGTAACCTGACAATCGCGAACTCTATGACCTTTACAGCAGGCCATCTTGACCTGAACGGATTTACGATGACGCTTCCCGCTTCGATCGGCAGTTTCGGCAGTTCGTCCAGTTTTGTCATAGCGAGCGCCAGCGGAAGTGAGTTACGCAAGCTCTTTACGGCGGCCGGTAGCTATACCTTCCCTGTTGGGGATAATGTAGGCACGGCCGAATACTCGCCGGCAACCGTGACGTGCACGGGTGGAAGCTATTCGGGTTATATCGGGGTTTCGGTGAAGAACACCATTCATCCCGCACTGACCGGCTCTACCAATTACATCAACCGCTATTGGGCGGTGACGGCCTCCGGAGTGACACCTACCAGCTATTCGTTTTCGGGGACGTACCTAAACGCCGATATTGTCAACGCAACGACCAACTGTAAACCCGGTCGTTATAACGGAAGCACCTTTACGGATATCAGTGCTACCACGGTCAGTGCCAACACGCTGAGCCTTACAGGCCTCAGTACCTTTGACAGTGTCAATGAGTTTGCGGCAGGCGACCGACTGGTTACAGCCACCTATTTCTACCGAAGCGCAGCAGCCGGCGCATGGAGCACGGCCTCAAACTGGCAGGTGTCGGCCAATAACCTCACGGGTTGGACGACCGCCTTTTATCCACCGGGTCGCGTTGCGTCGGCGGTGACGATTCGCAATACGTTTGATATCACGGTATCGTCGGGTACGGTCAATGCGGTTAATGTGTGGATTGATCCGGGAGCGAACCTGAATATCAGTGGTGGTACTTTTGTGTTGGAAGACGGATCGTTTTCGACCGATTTGACGGTAAACGGCGGTTTGAATTATAGTGGTGGTACGTTTACGCAAGGCTCGTCCATTATCAGTTTTGCCGGAACGGGCACCTTCTCTAACTCTGCAAGCAGTTCTACGATTTTCATTCCAACGGCTACGTGGAGTTCGACTTCCACCTGTAGCATTACCGGATTGACGTCGAATGCAATCATCTCGGCTCCATCCGCTCTTGCCCAGTCGTTCGGGAATTTTACCTGGAACAATGCGAACCAAAACAACTATGTGAATGTTGAGAGTAATTCATTTTCGGTGGCGGGGACATTAACCATCGGGCCGTCCGCTAATACCCGGCTTTCACTCGCGAACAGCGCGGGAACCTATACCAATTCTGTGGGTAGCCTGGTGGTGAGTGGCGGTATTTTCAACGTCGTGGGTGCTTCGGCTACGTCCACCCTTTCCGTGACGGGCAACATCACGGTATCGGGCGGTACCCTTAACGTAAGCCAGGGAACCGGCACGGGTTCGCTCACCGGTTCGGCTACCAGTGATATGACCGTTTCGGGCGGTACGTGTGTATTGTCGAACAGTTCTGGAACCGGAGCGTTATCGGTTCGGGATCTGGGAATCTCATCCGGGTCTGTCGTGTTGATCAATAATTCGGCGAGTCCGTCAACCACACTCACGGTTGGCCGCGATTTATCCATCAGCGGAACCGGTTCCATGAACCTCGAAGCCGTGGGTTCGACTACCGGTGTCGCTACCGTTACTGTAAACGGCAATTTCAGCGCCGCTTCTTCGTCTTCCAGTATCGTTGATTTCGGAAGTGGTACCGTGGCCAATAACATGATTGCGATTAAGGGCAATTTCAACAATACATCCACAGGAACGTTTTATACAACCTCTGGTTCGGCCTCAAACGGATTTACCTTCAATGGCACGAGTACCCAGACGTTCTCCTATACCGGTGCCGACTCCAACTACACCAATTATCGGGTATTGGCAGGGGCCACCCTTCAGATGAACTCCAATCTGACCTTGGGTGCGAACACCAATCCATCGTCTACCTTTTCGGTTGCATCCGGAGCTGTCCTGAACATGCAGACGAATAGTATCATTGCAGCCGGCACGACCAATCCGCAAGTGGTATTCACCAGCGGGGCAACCTTGATAACCGCCAATACGGCGGGCATCGGCGGATCGACGGCGTCTGGTTCCTTCCAGAGTTTTTCGGGAACAGGCACAGCAGCAGCCGGCGGTAGGGTTACCCTGCCTGCAGGCGTAAAGTATATATTCAACGGCACTACGACCACCCCTTTCCCAACGACGACTTTCGGTAACCCGGCGGATGTGACCATCAACGCGGCGGTTACTTCGAATCTGACTGGCGCATTAACCGTGACGGGTCCGTTTACCGTGACCAACGGTGGTACCTTTAAGTTGAATTCGGCGACGGGGAACCATCTGAGTCTGAACGGCACCAACCTGGTGGTAAATTCAGGTGGTATTTTTGACAACAACGGCACCAATCAGGTGCAGTCGGGTGGAGGCACACCGACGGTCCAGATTTCAGGAACGTTCATCACCCGCGACCCTGACGGTTTTGTGGGAACCGGTGCCGCCATTCCGAGTATTACCCCTGTTTTGAATACCGGAAGTACGGTTGAGTATGGTCTTACCGGGAATCAGGCTGTACAAGGCGCGACCGCGCCAACCTACCAAAACATCACGTTCTCCGGTGGCGGTACCAAGACGTTGGCCAGTACGAATGCAGTGGTCGGAACCATTACGATTTCGGACAGCGTTATTTTGGATGCGGGTAACAACGCATTTGGCTCTGTGACCTCCAATCTCACTATGACGGGCACTTCCCGTTACAAGCTGGGAGGCACTACTGCGTCAAAACCTGAATCAGGGGGCACCTATTCACTCGGGTCAGGGACGACAATCGAGTTTACCGGGACATCTGCAACCAATATTCGGGTATCGTCTCCGATTATTAACTACGCTAACGTTGAAATCAGCGGGACCAATGTGTCGAATCCGGCCACGGTAACGGGCATTCGATTCCAGGCGGGGGGTACGTTTACGGTGAAAAACGGCGGTACGTTCAAACTCTCCAATACCGCTGGTTTTACGGGGGGTACCACGACGGCAATCAACAACACAAACAATCCGACGGTTACCCTGGAAGCCGGATCCAGGATTGAGTATGCAGGTGCCAACCAAACATTAACGCCATTCTCTCCGAAATACCAAGACCTTGCCGTGTCGGGAACGGGCACGAAATCCATCACGTCTTCTTCCGAGATTTTGGTGGGCAACAACCTGACCGTGTCGGCTTCTACATTGGAAGTACCATCGGAAAAGCTGCTAACCGTAACCAACGCTATCACGAATACCGGCGGTACGATCTGGGTAAAAGACAAAGGGAACCTGGTACAGATTACGGATGGTATTTCGAATACCGGTGATATCGTAGCGACCCGTATATCCCGCAGCATGGATCATGATGACTACATCTATTGGGGCCAACCGGTGCAGGGAAACATGCTGACGATGTTCCCAGGACAATTCGATGCGGCTTATATGTGGGACATTGATGGATCCTTCGACGGCTCGTGGAGCCAGATTTCGTCAACAGTACCTGGTAGGGGATTCATTAC